>NZ_CAXVWM010000165.1:0-29371 GCF_964263775.1 Agreia sp.
GCTGCTCGGATCGTTGGTGAGGAATTCGTCGACCAGCTTTCCGGCATCCGCATTCGTCGCGTCGTGCTGGCCGAGGTTGCACAGTTTCGCCAGTGCCGGTGCTGCGGCGAGCGCCTCCGGGGTCAGGATGCTCGAGAGTTCGGCACCGGGCGTGGTCGGCCCGTAGACCTCGGCGTACGCCTCGAAGGCATACGAGGCGAGAGTGACACCGGATGCCGTGCCGATGTCGTCGTCGAGCAGCTCGGCCAGCTTCGTTGCGGGGGCCGCGACAGCCACGGCCCGCAGCGTCAATTCCGGCGCGTAGCTCGCGGCCTCCTGGGCGGCGAACAGGGCAGCGTGGCCGCCTTGCGAATGACCCCACAAGAGCAGCTCGTCTCCGGCTTCGGCCTTGTCGATCTGTCGGGCAACGCGGGCGGCATCGAGCATGCTGTGCGCCTCACTGATACCGATGAGGTAGGCGTTGGGCCCGTCGACCCCCATGCCGGGATAGTCGGTCGCAGCGACCACGTATCCCTTTTTCAGCAGCGACGTGACGCCTTCCATCAGAAGGAAGGGGTCGACACCGACCGAGGGCGCGCAGTCTTTCGTCGATCCCGTGGTGGGATGCCCCCAGGACACGATGGGTCGCCCTCCGGCCGGGGCATCACCTGTCGGGGCGACGATGATTCCCGACACGGGCACGTCTTCTCCGGTCACATCGACCGAGTGATAGACGACCCGCCACGCGATCGATCCGTCGGGCGCCCCGAGAAGGCGCTGCGACGCGATGATGTCGCCCGGCGCTCCAGCCTCGATGGGCTGCGCGATGTCGTAGAACTCGGCCGCCGTGTCTTCTTCTACACCGCCCTCGACCACGCGGCGTTCCAGCGAGTCCACGCATCCGGTCAATGACACCAGCAGAACGAGTGCCACGGCGGATCGCAGAACGACGGCGAGGGAGGTCACCACACCAGTATGAGATATCCGAGTGTGAAAGTGGAGATCACACCGCGGCCGATCACACGGCGGCCGATCGCACCCGGCCGGCGCCCGAGTAGCGTTCGGCGTCGGCGCGACCCAGCCGCTCGACTTTCGCAAGCCACTTCGCGCGAAGCTCGTCGCTCGAGCCTTTCACCGGTCCGAGCCGCGTCGCCCTGACGGGTCGAATTCCGCAGAAACGCAGTGTCGTCTGCCGCACGTGCCGCACCGTGGTGTCGCCGACCAGGGGCAGATACCACCAGGGGGAATCCGTGGTGACGATGACGCGGCCCGTTCTGCCTGCGAGCAGACCCTCGGGCACACCCGAGGGCTTCGTGCGATAGGCGCGGCGGGGAAGAAGGAGACGATCGAAGAATCCTTTCAACAGGGCGGGCACCGACCCCCACCACACTGGAGTCACCACCACGACATGGTCGGCGTCGAGCAGGCGCTGCCATGCCCGCTCCAGGTCGGGCTCCAGGGTCTGCCGGCGGGTGTACCCGTGTCGCATGTTCGGATCGAAGTCGAGATCGCGCAACGCCAGAACGGTTGCGTGCCCGTTCGCCTCCGCGTAGCGTGCGGCAATGGCCGCACACAGCGAGTCGGGGTTGGGATGTCCATCGATTACCAGCGTGGTCATGATTGTCCAGTTCTGTCGTCATGCGATCGGGGAGGCAATCTGGTCAACGTCCAGAATCTAGACAGTGACCAAATGACCCGAATCCGACCATAGGATAGGATCTTGCTCGTGTCAAGATCAACCAGCGCGTATCATCACGGAAGCCTCAAGCCGGCGCTTGAGGATGCGGCGTTGCAGCTGCTGCGCACGACAGGGCACCCCGAGCTGAGCCTCCGCGAGGTGGCCAGGGTTGCCGGCGTCAGCCACAGCGCCCCGTATCACCACTTCGGAGACCGGACCGCCCTGCTCAAACGCCTGAGCGAGCGAAGCATGGCCGAACTGCTCGATTCTCTCGTCGCGGCCCAGGCCCAGGCATCCGCGGACGACTCTCCGCGGGCGCGACTCGTCGCGATCGGTTTCGCCTATGTGCAGTACGCATCCGAGTTTCCCGAACGCTTCCGAATCATCTACGACCCCGCCGTGTGCGTGCCCGGATCGCCGACGGCCGAGATGGCACCCCTCATCTCTGCGGTCGAAGAGATTCTGACCCTCGCCACGCGCGCGACCTCGCCGACGGCATCGCCCGCGACCCTGACCGCTCTCACCACGGGCATCTGGGGCACCATGCACGGGCTGGCAGAACTCGTCGTCGCCGGCGACATCGCCCGCGACGACGCGGAACCCGCATTGCGCGCCCTCTTCGACCCGTCTGTGACCGAGTGAGTGATGCCTCAGCCGAGCATCGAACTGCCTTTCGTTCCGCCCTATGAGCGAGAAAAGGCGCTCGCCCTGATCGCGGCGCACGCCGTGCCCGGCGCCGAACGGGTCGACCTCGACGACTACTCCGTCACGCGTGTCATCACCGCGCCGAGCGGCCCTGTCGCCGCCCGCGTCGAGCTCGGCGAGGCGTCTGTCACAGTGACCATCTCGAGTGCCGACCCGCACGACATCGACGCCGTCGCATCCATCGTGCGTCTGTGGTTCGACCTCGATCTCGAGCCCGCGAGCATTCTGGATGCCTTCGGCCGCGACCCGCGGATCGGCCCGTTGGTCGCGGCCCGGCCCGGGCTCCGCGTCATCGGACACCCCGACGGATACGAGGCGGCCCTCACGACGGTGCTCGGACAGCAGGTGTCGCTCGCGTCGGCCCGCACATTCGCCGGCCGCCTCGTGGCGGCCTTCGGCGAGCCGGGGCCTGACTCGTTGATGCTGTTTCCTCGGCCCGCGGTTCTCGCCTCGGTGCCGCTCGATGAGGTGCAGCGGGCCATCGGCCTCACCGGTGCCCGCACCCGCACGGTGCATGCCGTGGCGCAGGCGTCTGCCGACGGCCTCATCCTGGCGCCGACGTCGGAACCGGTCGCGACCCGGGCGGCGCTGCTCGCGATCCCCGGCGTCGGCCCGTGGACTGCGGACTACCTCGCCGTTCGCGCGCTCGGTGACCGAGACGCGTATCCCGCGGGCGACCTCGTGCTGCGACGGGCGCTCGGCGTGCGCACGCCCGCCGAGGCCGAACGCTTGGCCGAGCCGTGGCGGCCGCTTCGCGCCTACGCGCTTCTGCACATCTGGACGGCCGCCGCGTTCTCGTGACCTTCTGGGCGACCCCAGGCGCACAGTTCGGCCGGCCCCTGGGGAGGCATGATGGAATCATGACGATCCCCCCGGTGGCGTCGGGTTTCGCGCTGCCCCCTCTGACGAGCCCGGTGCGCACTCTCGGTGCGCACACCATCGACTTCTCGGCACGCATCGCCGTGATGGCCATCGTCAACAGAACGCCCGACAGTTTCTTCGACCGCGGCCGAACGTTCGCCCTCGACCAGGCCATCGACGCGGCGCTCGCAGCGACCTCGGCCGGCGCAGACCTGGTCGACATCGGCGGGGTCAAGTTCGCGCCGGGGGCAGAGGTGTCGGCCGCAGACGAGCTCGATCGCGTGCTGCCGGTCGTCGAGGGGGTCGCTGCGCAGAGCGACGTCGTGATCTCGATCGACACGTTTCGGCCAGAGGTGGCCGAGGCTTGCATCGGCGCCGGCGCCTCGGTCGTGAACGACACGACAGGGCTGCAGAATCCGGCGCTGGCTGAACTCGCCGCATCCACCGGAGCGACGCTGGTGATCACGCACAGCCTCGCCCGGCCGCGCACCGCCTACGTCGCGCCGCGCTACGACGACGTGGTGCAGAGCGTGGTCGCATTCCTGCGCGAGCGTGTAGACCTGGCGATGAGCCTCGGACTCGACGAGACCCAGATCATCATCGACCCGGGGCACGACCTCAACAAGAACACCCGGCACTCCCTCGAGATCACCCGTCGCTTCGACGAGATCGCCCGCATCGGCCTGCCCGCGATCGCTGCCGTGTCGAACAAAGACTTCGTGGGCGAGGCCCTCGGCGCGGGGCGCGACGACCGGGTCGATGGATCACTCGCCGCTGCGACCGCCTGCGCCCTGCTGGGTGCTCGAATCGTGAGGATGCACGACGTGGCGCGCTCCGTTCAGGCCATGCGCATGACCGAGACCATCCTGGGACTGCGCGAACCGCAGCATCTTCGGCACAACATGACCGACGAGAACGCCTGACCGCGAGAGTGAGAATCGACGTGACCAAACCTCCCATCACCCTGCTCGTGCCCGGGCATGACCCCCTGACCGATGAGGAGCTGACCTCGGCCTACTCGGTCGCCGATCGCAGCGTGCCGACCCTGCGGGTGAACTTCGTATCGAGCCTCGACGGATCCGCGACCGCGAATGGACTCTCCGGCTCTCTCGGCGGCCCCCCTGACAAGCTCGTGTTCGATACGCTGCGCCGCCTCGCCGACGTCGTGCTCGTCGGCGCCGGCACCGTGCGCGCCGAGGGCTACGGCGCCATGCGGCTCTCGGATGCCGACGCCACGTGGCGAGAGGCTCACGGCTTGGCCGCGCAGCCGGCTTTCGCGCTGGTCTCCGGCCGACTCGACCTCGATGAGACGAGCGACATCTTCGCGAAGGCGCCCGTGCGCCCGCTCGTGCTCACCTCTGCTTCGGCGCCGGCCGATGCGCGACGGGCGCTCGACGAGGTGGCCGAGGTGATCTCGTGTGGAAGCGACCGCATCGAACCCCGGCGCCTCATCGACGCTCTCGTCGGTCGTGGCCTCCCCCAGATTCTGTGCGAGGGCGGTCCGAGCCTGTTCGGAGCCTTCATCGCGGCCGATCTCGTCGACGAGCTGTGCCTGACCGTCAGCCCGCTCCTGGAGGGTGGGGCCGGCATCCGGATCTCACACGGCGAAACCGAGGCGGCTCGCACCATGCGGCTCGTGCACGTGCTCGAGTCGGATGGGCTGCTTCTCACGCGCTATGCGCGGGCGCGCTAGAGATCAGGACTGCGGTGTCGGCTCTGCCGGCGAGCCGCCGATGTTGACCATCCAGCGAACGCCGAACCGGTCGATGAGTTGGCCGAAGCTGTCGCCCCACAGTGCTTTCTCGAGCGGCATGAGAACATGCGCGCCCTCGCTGAGCCTGTTCCAATAGCCGGTGAGCTCGTCGACGTCGTGCCCGCTGAGCGACACCGAGTAGTTGTCTCCCGGGGTGAACGCCATGCTGTTCGGGGTGTCGGCCGCCATGAAGATCAGGCCTCCGGGCGCGACGAGCTGCGAGTGCATGATCTTGTCGGCCTCTGATGGATCGTCATCCATGCCGAAGTCCGCGTAGCGGCTCATGGTGAGTTCGCCGCCGAAGACCGAATGGTAGAACTCCATGGCCTCCTTCGTGTTGTCGCGAAAGTTGAGGTACGGGGTGAGGATCGAGGGCATCGGTATCTCCTTCATCGAGTGTGGGTGTTCCTATTAGGAATAAGTATGACGAGGTCGGGCATCGCCCACAACAGCAAAAAAGAGGCTCTCGTCCGATTGGAACGAGAGCCTCAGAAGTGAAGCACCTCAGTCGAGACCCAGCGCCGACCGTTCGTCTGCCCAGGCGGGGTTGTGAGCGGTGAGGCCGCCGTCGACGGGAATCACGACACCCGTGATGAACGATGCCGCGTCCGAGGCGAGGAAAGCGACGAGATGCGCGATGTCTTCCGGAGTGCCCACCCGTGGCGTAATGGTGTGTCTCGCCAACATGTCGAGGTAGGCCTGCATCTCGGGACTCTTCGCCGCCGCCGCCGCCGCACTGGGTGTGACGATGATTCCCGGCGCGATGGCCACCGATCGGATGCCCTGGCGACCGTACTGGGTCGCGATGCTCTTTGTTAGAGCATTGATGGCGCCTTTCGACATCTGATAGCTCGGCCGCGTCAAGTCGGTGCTGAATGATTCAACCGAACTGGTGTTGATGATCGCGCCGCCGCCGCGCTCGATCATGTGCGGCACCGCGAACTTGGCTCCGAGGGCATAGGCTCCAGCGTTCACCTGAAGCGTTCTGTAAAGCACCTCGGGATCCAAGTCCACGATACTCCCGTCCCGACCCACGAAGTCTGGGGATGTGAGAGCGGCATTATTATGCAAGATGTCGAGGCCACCGAACTCCTGAACGGCTGCTTCGACCATGGCCTGGATTTGATCTGGCACGCTGACATCGACCTGAAAGTGGATCGCCGCTTGACCCTGACCTCGGAGACGCTCGGCAACGGCCTGAGCTCCCTCCGGGAAGATGTCCGCAATCAGGACTGAGGCTCCGCGCTCGGCGAGGGCGGCGGCACTGGCCGCACCAATGCCGCCGCCTCCGCCGGTGATGATCGCGGTCTTGCCTTCAAGTGATGTAGGCGACTTCTGGTCGGCCATGTTTTGCCTCGCTCTTCCTCGGTTGTGGGTCTGTTGGAGACACCGCGAGACCTCACAAACGAGCGTACGCGCCACCCACCCGATTTCAGAGTTGTTCCGTTCAGGCGCGCTCCGGAGTATCGTGCAGGTGTCGAAACGCGAGGTGGAGCTATGCCCGCACGCGAGGAGTTGCCGTCGACGATCGCCAGGTCTCCCAAGCACGCGCAGGACATGTGGACCGAGAGCCACGACGCGGCCGTGAAGACGTAGGCGCTCCAGAAGGCGAACGCCCGCGAAACCCGCCGGAGTCGCGAGAACCACAACTGAACGGACGGATGGCGGAGCTCGCTGACGAGAGCGTTCCGTCGACCGAGCCGCTGGACGCGCTCGCCGATCGGGGACAAGGCATACTCCTCGCGTGCGATCCGCGGCCACCTGCGCACCCACGGCATCAAGGCCGTGATGTCCGAACCCGACAATTAGAAGGGCCACCGCAAGCGACGCGGCTCACACGGCGGACACCCGTTGACCCAGCAATCGTCAGACGAGACCTACGCCTCGCTCATCACGAGCTTCTCGGCCTGGCCACGAGCGGCGAGGGCGGCGGCGCGGGCCGCGAGACGACGGGTCTGCTCGGCCTGGCCGGCGTCGAGTGCATCTTGGTCGACCTCGAAGTTCGGCACGCGCTTCACGCCGTTGTACTTCTCGATGTAGGCGTCGAGCTCGGGGCCCGACTCCCACGACGTGATCAGGCAGTAGCGGGGGTCGCTGCCGAGGTGCGTGGCGGCGTGCCACAGGCGCTGGGTGTCGATGATGAGCTGGGCGCCCGCCGGAAGGGCGATGCGGTATTCGACGCTCGGGTCGGTGCGGTTCTCACGCAGAACGAAGAAGCTGTCGGTGTCGTCGGTGAGGTTGAAGAAGCCGCGAACGACCCAACCCGTTCCATCGGGGTTGAGGCGGTTGTTGTCGTCTTGGTGCAGGTTGTAGAGGCAGTCGGCGTAGGTGTTGGGCTGCAGTTCGATCACGCGGCAGCGACCGACGTTGGCGCCGGGCTCCTGGGCACGCACGGTGAGAGTGGGGGCCTTCTCGGTCTGCGAGGGGATGAACACGCCATCCTTGTCGGTGCGCGGCGGCTTGTGGTTCCAGAAGCCGTTGCACTCGATGTCGCCGAACGCGCTGGCGAGCGGCGCGAACCGGGTGTCTCCCGACGACTTCCAGTCGTTGTACTCGATGTCGAGCCACTCCTTGGGGTCGATCTCGTTGTTGTAGCGATCGAGTACGACATAGCCGGTCTCTTCGAGAGCGGCAGATTTGATGTAACCCATGATTGAAGAACCATGTCCTTTCGTTGGGGGCCAGCACGTTTTAACAGGCCCAACTTAGGCAAGGCTAACATCGGTGCGTAATCGGCCGCAGAGAAGCGCCGTGAACCCGATCGACTAGACTCGGCGGCTGCGAAGCCCCTCGAAAAAGACACGAAGAACCGAGACGGGTTGAAGGAGAACATGGTCACCGCCACGAACATCGATGCGACCGCCGTCAACACGGTCGCGTGGCTCTCGGCAGACGACACGACGATCGTCGTTCCCGTGTACCAGCGGCAATACCGCTGGGACATCGGCGCATGCGAGAAGCTGCTCGCCGACATCCGGGCCGTGTCGGAGTCTGCGGATCGGCACACCCATTTCATCGGCTCGATCCTGTCGACGAAGAGCACCGACGATGCCGACGACTCCGAGCTCGTTCTCATCGACGGCCAGCAGCGCATCACCACGCTGATGCTGCTGATCGCAGCCCTGCACCACACCGTGGCACACACCGACCCGCCCCTCGCGACAGAGCTGCACAAAGTTCTCGTGCGGGCTGCAGACCCGAGCCGCACGAAGCTCCGGCCCCACCGCGCCTGGGCCCGGGTATTCGAAAGCGTCGTGCTCGATGACCTCGACGCCGGCGTTGAACTGCGCGACTCTCGGTTCGACGACAACTACGCCTTCTTCCGCAGCCAGGTTCGCGTCGACGAGGTGCCCCGCATCTGGCGCGGATTGCAGAAACTCGAGCACGTGGCGATCACGCTCGGTGCCGACGCCAACGCGCAGCAGATCTTCGAGAGCCTCAACTCGACGGGCGAGCCGCTGCGCGACCACGAGCTCATTCACAACTACGTGCTCATGGGTCTGACCCACGTCGAGCAGAGCGAGATCGAGGACTCGTTCTGGCTTCCGATCGAGCAGAACACGGGCGAGCACATCGCAGACTTCTGGCGGCACTACCTCGTCATGACCACGGGCCGCGAGGTCACAGTGGCGGGTCAACGCGGCGTCTACGACGCGTTCCAGCAGCAGTTCCCCAGGCTCGACTTCGACACGCTGCGCAGCCATGCGGCCGAATGGCGTTCGTTCTCGGCCGCCTATCGCGTTCTGCTCGAACCGGCTCTCGAGGCAGACCCCGGAGTGTCGCGCCAGCTCAGCTACCTCACCACCTTCGGGCGCGGCATGCACCCGCTCGTGATGCGCGCCTATCTCGACTATTCGCGGGGCGCGCTCGAGGTGGCGTCGCTCATCGAGCTGCTCGAGAACATCCAGTCGCTGTTGCTGCGCCGCACGCTCGTCGGCGTCGGCAACGACCGGCTCGTCGCGCGCCTGAGCAGGGCGCGGGCCGACGGTTCGGATGCGCTGGCGCGCGCGATCTCGCGCATCACCCCGAGCGACGAGCGCGTGCGCGTGGCCCTGAAATACGCCGAGCTGCCGCACGCGGCCTACGTTCTGGCGCGCCTGAGCGACGTGTCCACCTCCGTCGATCTCGACGTGGAGCACATCTTCCCTCTCGCCCCCGGAGACTCGTGGAGCGGCGACGGCGAGCGGGAGTGGTCGAACTACACCGACGACGAGCAGAACAGCCACCGCGCACTCGCGCAGACCGTCGGCAATCTCGCGCTGCTCGAAGAGCATCTCGCGGAGCGCGCCGCCGACAAGTCGTTCGTCGACAAGCGCGACCGCTCTTATGCGAACAGTTCGATCGCGCTGACCCGTGAGCTCACCAAGACGGCCGCCTGGGGCACCCGGGCAATCGCGGCCCGAACGGTTCGACTCACCGAGAAGTTCTTAGAGGTGTGGAAGCGACCGGCCGTCGTGATGATCGACGACGACGGGCTCACGCCCATCCTCGATGCCCAGAAGCGGCGCGGCTGGCCGCAGGGCTGGCAGCGAGAGTTCGAGTACGTGGAATACCGTGGCGAGCATTGGGAGGTCTACGACGTCAAGTACCTCTTCAACCGCATATTCAAGCGGCTCTGGGCCGACTCGAGAGCCGATGTCGTGGCGTTCAGCGCCCGGCGCGGCGGGCCGATCTACGACGCGCAGTCGTGGAACGGACACTGGGACACGCTCGACGACGAGCACTTTCTCTACATGGGCTGGGACTCGCGATACGTGCTGACTGCCGTGCAGGGAGTTCTCGAGGAGGCCGGTATCGCGGCCGAGGTCTTCGTGAAGTACTCCTACATCGGCGCGGTGATGTAGCTGCCCACTCCGCGCTGATCGAGTAGTCGCGCGAGGAACGAGCTACTCGATCAGCGCAGAACTTCAGGCCTGGGTTCCGCGCGCCCGTCGTCGCGCGACCATGAGACCGGCTCCAAGCATGAGGAATAACGCTCCGATCGCGATCGCCGGCAGGGGCTGCGCACCCGTGGATGCGAGTCCACTCGGCTTGGCCGCGGCACCTGTCGGCGTCGTCGTTGCCGAGGCAGTCGGCGTGGCGACCGGCGGGACGACCGCGGCGGCCGTCACAGTGAGGGGCGTGCTCGCGACCACGGCGGCGGGGTCTGCTGGGGTGGCCACGGTGATCGTGTGTGCACCCGGCGTGGTGTCGGCAGGGATGCGCGCATCCCGCAACGTCAGGTCGCCGTCGGCGTCGGCGACCAGGCGGCCGAGTGTCACCGGCTCGGAGCGCAGCACGATCGTGTACTCCGTATCCGGCACGAGCCCGGATGCGACGATCGTGGTCGTGCCACCGGCCTTCAGTGTCGACGGGGTGGCCGTGACGGTCGGGTCAGCCTGTGCAGGAGGGGTCGGACCCTGCGGTCCGAGTTCGAGATCGCAGGTAATGGTTCCCGATCTCAGCGAGTGCCCGCCGTTGTTGCCGTCATCGGCGCGGATGACCTCTTTGACGCCGCCGACGCAGGTTGAGCTCGGCGCGATGGCGAAGCCCTCGTTGTTGTTGTTCGGCAGGCCGGTCGGACGGTTGTAGACGCGGTCGACGACGAATGCACCGGTGGCGTCGATCTTGAGCAGCGTCGAGGAACCGGCCGACGAGTTGTCCGCCACCGCCCAGACGCGCTGGGCGTCTGCGTCCCATTGGGTCTCCTGGATCATCGGCAGGCCCGTGTCGATCGAGGCGACGCGGTGGAAGGTGCCGTCGGCGTTCAGCGCGTAGGCGTAGAGGTGGCCGTTCTTCTCGAGGGCACCGAGAAACAGGCCGGTGCCGTGGCCCGGGTAGCCGGCCGGGTCGTAAACCGCGCCCGTGCTCTGGTCGACGAACGCGTTCGTCGTGAGGTAGGTGTCGGGAACCCAGGTGATGCCCTCGAAGCCGAGGTTCGAGTCGGCCTTGACCGGCTTGATCTCGGTTAGGTCGGCGGTCAGATTCCATTGCCGGGTCGGGTGCAGAACAGCGCCGGCCTCGTTCGGGTCGAAACGCAGCACACTCTCGAGCGGCACGGTGTTCGCCGCGTTGTCGCGCTCCGTCGTGATGTAGAGGAAGCCATCGGGTCCGACTGTGATGCCCTCGGAGTCGGGCTGTCCGCCGCCGTTCGAGAAGACGATGTCCTTGCCGATCGACCAGCCGTTCGTGGTGTCGGGAACCCAGAGGTCGTTGCTCTTGACGAGGCGGTAGACGTGGTTCTTGTTCTTGACTGCCCACATCACATCGGGGTTGCTCGGGTCGACGTCGAGGCCGGAGACATCTTGGCCCGAGACGGGGGTGACGAACTGACACTCGTTGTCGGAGACGACGACGCTCTGGCTGCCGGGCCAGGCGATGCCGCCGGCGATCGCGGGTCCGCTGCCCGAAGGCGCCTCGGTCTGGCAGGCCGCCTCGCCGCCGCCCGGGGTGCTCGGCGGGATGATCGTGCCGGCGCAGGCGGTGGCGTTCGAGACGCCCCAGCTCGTTGCGGCGGTATGTGCCCAAGCGCCGGTGGCGTCGCCGCAGCGCGACCAGGAACCGGGCTGAGCATCGTTCGCGCCCCATCCGGCCGTGTCGACGATGGTGGATGCGTCGGCACGATAGACCTTGACCGAGTCGCCGTCGGAGCTGAGCCCCTGGTTCGAGAGGAGCACGAGGTAGCCGTGGGCGGGCACGACAGTGCCGTTCGGAGCGGAAATGGCGGCCGGGTTGCTGCTGCTGTCGGCCTGCTTCCACGATGCGACGTCGACGTCGACATCTCCGGTATTCACGAGTTCATAGGCGTCATGGTACGGGTCGTCGTCGGCCGAGGTGACCTCGTTGATCTTGATCGACTGCCATCCGGTGTCGTCGCCGGGCTCGTCGCCCGGATCGGTAAGCGCGGGGTTGAGCTCGCCCTTGGAGGGTGTTGTCTGCTGCACGAACTCGCCGGTTCCGTTGGGGACACGTCCGAAGGTGTGCAGGTGAAAGTCGCCCCACTCGTACGTATCCAGCGACACCTCGCCGCCGGGTGCGAGCAGGTTGACCTTGTCGCCCTTCTTGAGCTTGAAAGTCGAACTCTCGGCGACGTAGACGGTCCCGGCGGCGATCACGGTTCCCGCCGGAATGGTCACGGCGACGGCGTTCGCGCGGCCCGTCACGACGAAGCCAGATGCGTCGAGCGGCTGTGCGCTGATATTGATGAGTTCGACCCAGTCGGGGCTGCCGTCGGTCTCGATCTCGTTGATGCGAAGCTCGCTGGCGACGGCGACGGCGACGGCGTCGGCGTCGGCCTCGGCCTCGGCTGCTGCCGCGGCCGGCAAGGCAAGAAGACCGGCGAGCAGCACAGCTGATCCGGTGGCAATCGACAGGGAACGCGAGGCGAATTTAAGCACCCCGCCACAGTGGCCGTCACACGTGAACGGCAGGTGACATACGGGGGCACGGAACGGAAACAGAATCAGTGCGGCGACGGCGCGCCGGTAGAATCAGTCGCGGCTTCGACCCGCCGGCACGACCAGAGGAGTCTGGGAATAGGGGTCGGTGAGAATGGTCGAGTTCAGTCCGAAGACGTCGCGCACGAATCCGGTCGAGACCACGGAGCGTGGATCTCCTTCGGCGACGACGGCGCCGTCTTTCATGGCGATGAGATGGGTGGCGTAGCGGGCGGCGTGGTTGAGGTCGTGCAGAACGGCGACGAGAGTTCGGCCTCGGCGATTGAGGTCGGCGCAGAGTTCGAGTACGTCGATCTGGTGAGCGATGTCGAGGTAGGTCGTCGGTTCGTCCAGAAGCAGGTAGGGGGTCTGCTGCGCGAGCGCCATGGCAATCCACGCACGTTGCCGCTGGCCGCCGGAGAGTTCGTCGACGAAGCGGTCGGCCAACACTGTCGTGTCGGTGAGTTCCAGGGCTTCGTTCACGGCGGAGGCATCCGCCACGCTCCACTGTTTCAGCATCCGCTGGTGCGGGTAGCGGCCGTGCGCGACAAGGTCGGCGACCGTGATCCCGTCTGGCGCCACGGAGATCTGCGGCAGCAGGCCGATCATCTGGGCAACCTCCCGGGTGGGCACCGCGGTGATGTCGCGGCCGTCGAGCACTATGGTGCCCTCACTCGGAACCAGCAGCCGGGCCAAGGCGCGGAGCAGAGTCGATTTGCCGCAGGCGTTGGCCCCGACGATCACGGTGAACGAACCGTCAGGGATGCCGACCGTCAGGTTCTCAGAGACGGTTTTTGCGCCGTAGGCGAGCCGGACACGGTCGGCGGCGAGCCGGGTCGTGGTCATCGCGCGTGCCTCCATTCGTTGATGAGAAGCCAGATGAAGTAGCCGCCGCCGAGCACCAGCGTGGCGATGCTGACCGGCAGGGTCGACGTGGTGGGCAGCAGAAGCACCGCGACGTCGGCGCTGAGGAGGACGAGGGCGCCCATCAGGGCTGCGGGCGGCACGGCGAGTGGGCCGAGCCGGGTGAGCTGGCGGGCGAGGTGCGGAGCGGTGAGCGCGACGAAAGCGATCGGCCCGGTCACCGAGACCGGAACGGCGACGAGGGCGACGCCGATCCCGAGCATGACCAGCCGCGTGGAACGCACGCGCACGCCGAACGCGGCGGCTGCCTCGCCATGCAGTTCGAACATCCGCCCCGGGCGGGCGATCACAGCGGCCCCCACGAGCAGCACCGTGATCACTCCGGATGCCGGCGCCAGCTGCTCCCATCCGATCGAGGCGAGACTTCCGAGCGTCCACGAGCTCGCGCGCATCGCCTCCTCGAGCTCGGCCCGTTCGATCAGGAGCTGGTTGAACGCGATCAGCGTCGCGCTCACGCCGATGCCGACCACGATCAAGCGCATGCTCCCGCTTCCCGAGGCGAGGCCGAAGGCCGACACCACGACCGCGGTGAGAAGGCCGCCGATGAGGGCCCCCATCGTGAGGCCGACTTGACCCGCTCCGAGCACGAGCGTGGCGACCAGCGCACCGGTGACCGCCCCGGCGTCGAAGCCGAGCACGTCGGGGCTGCCGAGCGGATTTCGTGTGAACGACTGGAACAGAGCTCCGCTCACGCCAAGCGCTGCTCCGAACGCGATGGCGGCGAGCACTCGGGGAAGACGCCACTCCATCACCACGAGCCGGCTGCAGGAGTCGCCCTGGCCGGCCAGTGCCGACAACACCTCACCGGGCGAGAGAGCGAAGCTGCCGGCACATAGGGCGATCACCCCGATTACGAGAATGGCAGCAAACAACGAGGCGGTCACCACGAGTGTGCGCACAGGAAGGCGGGCGCTGAATCCGCCACGTCGCAGGATGATAAATCGGCGACTGGATGAAGATGACCTCGTGACGGTCGCCGCGTGGCGTGAAACGGTCTCGACATCGCTCACAGCGAGATCACTCTCCTGCGGGCCATCACGGCGATCAACGTGGGCGCGCCGATCAGAGCGGTCATGAACGCCACCGGGTACTCGCCAGGCCGGGCGATGACGCGGCCGAGGATGTCGGCCCCGAGCAGCACGACCGGTCCGTAGATCAGACAGGAGACAATGATCCGCGGCTGACTCGGGCCCGTGAAGCGGCGCACGACGTGCGGGATCATCAGTCCGATGAACGCGACGGGCCCGATCAGCGCCGTCGCACATCCGGCCAGGAGGGTCACTGCCACGAGTGCGCAGCCACGGATGAGGCCGACCCGCGTTCCCAGGGCGCGGGCATGATCGTCGCCGAGTGACAGCGCGCCGAGTCCCCGCCCGATTGCGAGCGCGATACCGAGGCCCGCGACGATGACCGGCAGCACGGGGAGTGCCCCGAGGAGGTCGTGACCGACGAGTGACCCGACGGTCCAGGCGCGGTAACCGGCGAACACCATGGGAAAGATCATGGTGAGCGCCATGCTGATCCCCGCGAAGACGGCAGCGAGCGCGACGCCGGCCAGCACCAGCCGTGCCGGGGATGCCCCGTAGCGTCCGGTGCGGCCGATGGCCAACACGATCAGTGTGGCTCCGACCGCGCCGACGAAGGCGAAGACGCTGTATTCGGTGGGACTGGTGATGCCCATCAGCGCGATACCGAGCGCCACGGCCAGGGCAGCGCCGGCATTGACGCCGACCAGGCCCGGGTCGGCCAGCGGGTTACGGGTCAGAGCCTGCATGAGGGCGCCGGCCACGGCGAGCGCCATACCGGCGAACGCGCCGACGACGGTGCGCGGAATGCGCAGGGTGAACACGATCTCCGCGGCCTCGGACGCATCCGGATGTGCCAGCGCGGCGAGCACATCGGTGACGGGCAGCGGCTTCGCTCCCACGAGGATCGAGAGCACCAGCGCAGCAGCGAGCAACACCACCCCGATTACCAGGCCGACCATCCGTCGCGAACGCCGTCGACGCGCAGCGGAACGGGCGACACCCTGTGGCGGAGCCCCTCGTTCGCTGACGAGATCAGCCGACAACGGCGGCCTCCAAGGTCGGCGTCACCTCATCGAGCATGTAGAGGGTGCTGAGCGGGCCGGGCACGTTCGTAGCCACGGCCAGGGCGTAGTCGAGCCACACCAGCTTGCCGTGCTGCACCGCGGGCAGCTCGTTGAAGCGGGCGTCTGCCTGAAGCGCGGTCTTGTCAGCGTCGGTCATCGCCCACACGCCGAGCACGTCTGAGTCGAAGTCGGAGACGTTCTCGAGCGAGATGACGGTGAACTCCTCATGGGCATCATCTTGGCCTTGGTGCGCGACTAGCCCGAAGTCTTGGAGCCAGGAGCCGTTTCCGTACCAGAAGCCGCCCTGCTCCACCGAATAGCCCACATAGTGATAGGTCTCGTCGGCAAGCGTCGAGAGACCTGCGGTGGCCGAGGCGATCGAGGCCTCGGTCTCGGTGATCACGGTCTCGCCCCGGTCGGCGATGCCGAGCGCGTCGGCGAGGAAGGTGGTGCGGTCTTGCCAGCTCTGTGCCGCCTCGACGTCGCTGGTGATCGTGGGGGCGATGATGCTGAGTCTGTCGTAGGCCTCGCCCTCTGTCGCGGTCCACTGGTCGATGATGATCAGGTCGGGGTCGGTCTCGAGGATCGCTTCGTAGTCGAGCGATCCGTCCGCTCCGATTAATCCGGGCTCGAACTCGCCGCTCAATTCACCTGTGAGCCACGGCAGAGTGTCGAGACTATCGCTCGTGCCGATGTCGTAGACGGCCGGCTCGACATCCAGCGCTGCGACGACATCGGCGCTCTGCGAGTCGAGCACGACGATTCGCTGCGGCGCCTCGGCGATCTCCACCTCGCCACGTACGGTCGTCACGGTGCGCGGAAACTCCCCCGATACGGCAGCGGAGCCCGAGGTGGAGGTCGACTCGGCCGGAGCCGAGCAGCCGACGAGGGCCGCAGCGGTCCAGATGGTGAGACCGGCTGCTGCCAGGTGTCTGGTTGTGATCGTCATGGGGTGCTGTCTTTCTGTGGTGCCGAGCAGATCAGTGCTGTGCCCGCCGCGTTCGAAAAGTTAGGAAACGCTAACCTAATAACTCTGGCACAGACAGGCGTCACCGCGCCACCGAAGAAGGCACCATACGATGGCAACAATCCGCGACCGCATTCGAGAGCTCTCTCAAGGTCGGGCCATCCTGATCGACGACCACCTCGAGGTCGTGCAGACGCACCGGGTATCCCCCAACTTCCAGCGCGTGACGCTCGCCGGCGATTGCCTGGCCACCTACCTGAACCCACGTCCGGCCGATGCTTTCAAGATCGATATCGGCACCCGAGACGCGCCCCTCATCCGCGGCTTCACCGTGTGCGATTTCGATCCCACGCGCCTGAGCTTTCACTTCGATGTCGCCCTCCACGCAGGCGGATCGGCAAGCGAGTGGTCCCGAACAATAGCCGCGGGGCACCGGTTGCGCTTCCTCGGGTTCCGTCGTGACTTCGCCATCGGCGACGGAATCACTGAGCATGTCTTCATCACCGACGCCAGCGGTCTCCCGGCCGTCGCCGCCATTCTCCGGTCCCTTCCCGCAGACCACAAAGTGATCCTCCTGGCCGAGACCGCAGACCGAGTCGACCGCGAACTGCTCGAGCCCTCGATCGACGCGCTCGGCGGCCGAATCCAGACCCAGTGGCTCGTCGGAGCGCCCTCGCAGGGTCTCGACAGCGCACTCGCCCGTGCCGCCGCAAGGCTTTCCGTGCCGGAAGGCGCCCAGGTGTGGCTCGCCGCCGAATCCGCGACCGTGCGAACGATCCGTCGTCACCTCCTCGACGAGGGCGGCGTGCCACGGGGCAACCTGCATGCAACCGCGTATTGGATCTGCGGTCTCACCAGCAGCGAGCGAGACGATCGCGAAGCCATCGTGTATAGAAATGCTGTGAACGACGGGCTCGACGTCATGGACCCGGCAATCTACGACAGACTCGAGTTCGACGACCAACCGGCCTAGCTTCGCCGACGCTTTCTCAGCATCCGGCTTAAACACAAAAGGCCCGGATCACCGGACCTTATGGCTGGGGTACCTGGACTCGAACCAAGAACAAAAGAATCAGAATCTTCCGTGTTGCCAATTACACCATACCCCACTGCATCAGAACCGAAGCCCTGACCGAGAGTCAACACTAGCCTACGCAGACCCCGGACTCAAACCGATCGAGTCTGGTCGTCAAGCCCGTAGAAGCCGACACGTTAGAGAGTTTCATGGAGCGGGCGGGGCTAGAGCGAGCCGATCAGGTACCGGTTGATCACCGAGGCCGCCCGCGCACCCTCGCCCGCCGCCACGATCAGCTGGTGGGGCCCGGGCGGAACCACGTCACCGGCGGCGTAGATGCCCGTCACCGCGGTGCGTCCGTCGGCGTCGGCCTCGATCCACCCGTCGGCCGTCTCGGGAATGCCCAGAGTCGACGCGTACCCGAGCTTCGTCTCCCACAGGGGCCGAATGAATCCACCCGTGCGAGGGATGACCTCGCCGTCGACAAGCTGCACCCCGGTGAGGCCTGCGCGGTCGCCCGAGACATCGGCGATCTTGCGCCGCTCGACCCGGATGCCGCGCGCGGCAAGCGAGGCCTCGTCGGCCTGCGAGACGGTCGCGACCGAATTGGTGAAGACGATCAGGTCGCTCGACCACTGCGAGATGAGCAGCGCCCGCTCGGCGAGGTCATCGCTCTCGCCGATCAGCGCGAGCGGCTCGTCGCTTTTCTCGAATCCATCGCACTCCACGCAGCTGTGCAGGCTCGACCCGTAGTACGCCCGCACACTGGGCAGTGCGGGAAGCGTCTCGCTGAGTCCAGAGGCGATCAGCACCGCCGGGGTCGTGACGTCGACAGCTCCCCCGCCGCGAATTGCAGAGGCCGTCACCCGATACTCGGGCCGGCCCGTCGGCTGATCCGCCGGCGTGCCCGCCGCATCCGACACGGCGACGCTCGTCACGAGCGCCTGCTGGAACGACGCCGCGGGGTAGGACTCGAACTCGGCCCGGCCCGCTTTGCGCAACTCGAGCGGCGAGACGCCGTCGCGGGTGAGAAAGCCGTGGCTCTTGAGCGTTGCCGAGTGCCGCGGCCGGTTGCTGTCGATGAGCAGCACGCTGCGCCGGGCGCGCACGAGGTTGAGCCCGGCCGACATTCCGGCGGGCCCCGCGCCGATGATCACGCAGTCGATGTGTCCCTCGACGGGCGCAGCCGCCTGGGGGCGCGAGATCTCGATCACGGCCTAGCCCAGAAAGCTCGAGAGGCGGTCGATGCGTGCGATCGACTCGGTCTTGCCCAGCAGCTCGAACGACTCGAACAGGGGCGGCGAGACCTTGCGCCCGGATGCGGCGACGCGCAGCGGACCGTAGGCCACCCGCGGCTTGAGTCCGAGGCCGTCGATCAGCGCCGCCTGCAGCGCTGCCTGGATCTCGGCCGCGTTCCAGTTGCTCTCTTCGACCAGTTCGAGGGCGTTCATCGATGCGCTGAGCACGACCCCGGTGTTCTCGGGAAGCCCGGCCAGGGCATCCGGTGCGTACTCGAGGTTCGCGCCCTGCACGAACAGGAAGCCGAGCATGGCCGGGGCGTCGCCGAGCAGCGCCATGCGCTCCTGCACGAGCGGTGCAGCCTTCAGCAGCAGCTGCTCCTGATAGTCGTTGAGGGGCTCGGTCAGGATGCCGTCGCGCACGAGATAGGGAATAGTGCGCGCCGCGAAGTCGACCGGGTTGAGCAGCCGGATGTGGTCGCCGTTGATCGACTCCGCCTTCTTCAGGTCGAAGCGCGCGGGGTTGGGATTGACGTCTTTCACGTCGAACGCCGCCACCATCTCGTCGATCGAGAAGACGTCGCGATCGTGGGTGAGCGACCAGCCCAGCAGGGCGAGGTAGTTCACCAGGCCCTCGGGAATGAAGCCGCGGTCACGGTGGAGGAACAGGTTGGACTCGGGGTCGCGCTTCGACAGCTTCTTGTTGCCCTCGCCCATCACGTAGGGCAGGTGGCCGAACTGCGGCACCCACTCGGCTACACCGATGTCGATGAGCGCGTGGTACAGCGCGATCTGCCGGGGCGTGCTCGAGAGAAGGTCTTCGCCTCGCAACACGTGGGTGATGCGCATGAGTGCATCGTCGACCGGGTTCACGAGCGTGTAGAGGGGGGCGCCGTTGGGGCGCACGACCACGAAGTCGGTGAACGACCCTTCGGGGAACGTGATGTCGCCGCGCACCAGGTCTGTGAAGCTCAACTCGGTGTCGGGAACGCGCAGGCGCAGGGCGGGCTGGCGGCCCTCGGCCTTGAACGCCGCGCGCTGCTCATCCGTGAGGGTGCGGTCGAAGTTGTCATAGCCGAGCTGCTTGGCGCGTCCGGCTGCCTCGTTGCGCGCGTCGATCTCTTCAGCGGTGGAGTAACTCTCGTAGAGGTGGCCGGATGCCGTGAGCTTGGCGATGACCTCGAGGTAGATGTTGGTGCGCTCCGACTGCCGATAGGGCCCATCGGGCCCTCCGATGTCGATTCCCTCGTCCCAGTCGAGGCGCAGCCAGCGCAGGGCGTCGAGCAGCTGGCCGTAGCTCTCTTCGGAGTCGCGTGCCGCGTCTGTGTCTTCGACGCGAAAGACGAGTTTGCCGCCCGTGTGCCGGGCATACGCCCAGTTGAACAGGGCGGTGCGGATCAGGCCGACGTGCGGCGTACCGGTGGGCGACGGGCAGAACCGAACGCGAACGTCGGCGCCGGCGGCGGTGGACACGGGGTGCAGGGAGGGATTCGACATACGCGCCCAATCCTACCGATCAGATCCATCCCATCGCGGATGAGGAAGAACCCGCGACACCCCGCGCCCGCGCGCCTCTGTGACGGCGAGTCGCGAGATTTTCCTCATCCGCGAACGGGCAGTGGAGTGCGTTTACATCCGCGAACGGCTCGTCGGGTGCGCCCTAGCGGTTTTTGGCCGGGTTGCTCAGCAGGCCGAGCCCCTCGATCGAGACCTCGACCCTCTGGCCGTCGGTGAACGGGCCGACGCCGGCGGGGGTGCCCGTGAGGATCACGTCGCCCGGCAGCAGGGTCCACACGCTCGACGCGAACGCGATGATCTCAGGAATCGAGTGGATCATCTGGTTCGTGTTGCCGCTCTGGCGCAACTCGCCGTCGACGCGCACCTCGATTGCCGCATCCGAGAAGTCGAAATCGGTCTCGATCACGGGGCCGAGCGGGCAGAACGTGTCGTAGCCCTTGGCGCGGGCCCACTGGCCGTCGGCCTTCTGGATGTCGCGGGCGGTCACGTCGTTCGCGATCGTGTAACCGAAGACGACGTCGGCGTAATCTTCTTTCTTCACGTCGCGCGCGATGCTGCCGATCACGATGGCGAGCTCGCCCTCGTGCTCGACCTGCGAACTCTCGCGCGGCAGCTGGATGGCGTCACCGGGCCCAATCACGGACGTGTTTGGCTTCAGGAAGATCAGCGGAGTCGTGGGCGCCTCGCCGCCCATCTCGGCCGCGTGCTCGGCGTAGTTCTTGCCGACGGCCACGACCTTCGACCGCGGGATGACGGGCGCGAGCAGCTTGACCGTGGCATCCAGCGGCACCCGCTCTTCTGTCGTCTCGTAGCCCACGAACATCGGATCACCCACGAGCACGACGATCTCCGTCTCATCGACTATTCCGAAACGGGGCTCTCCCCCACTGACCGTAAAACGCGCAATTTTCACGCTTCCGAGCCTAGTCCGAACGCTACGCTAACGAGGGGCGAGCAACTCCTCGCCCGTCATAGAGCAAGCACAGAACAAGCTTCGAGGAGCACACCCATGTCCGACTATTCCTTCGGCGGAGCGGCCGACATCGACCGCGCGATCGGATTTCTCGTGAGCCTCGACAACGAGCAGCGCAACGCCCTCGCCGTGCTGGAGATCGATCAGGCCATCGACGAGCTGCAGGCCGAATACGTGAAAGTTCAGGCAGACCCGAGCCACGTTCCGAGCAACGAGTTCATCGCCGCACTCAGCGGATACCTCGGGATGGCCGACGACCGAGAGCACCAGTAGAACCCGCTCGCCCCTTTCACGGATGAGGAAAAAGCCGCGACACGCCGACGAAGGCACTGAGCCGGCTCGGGGTGTCCCGGGTTTTTCCTCATCCGCGAAGATGAACGCGGGTTCGAGCTCTACGCGTCGAGGCGGGTCAGCCAGCCGTTCACGTCGGGGATGCGCCCGTACTGGATGTCGGTGAGCTCGTGGCGCAGCGACATCGTGAGCTCGCCGGCCGGGGCATCCGGGTCTCCGATCACGAAGTCCTTGCCCTTGAGCGCGGCGATCGGGGTCACGACCGCCGCCGTGCCGCAGGCGAAGGCCTCGACCACGTCGCCGGATGCCACGCCGTCACGCCACTCGTCGAGCGTCACCCTGCGGTGTTCTACAGAGTGGCCCCGGCTCTTGGCCAGCTCGATGATGCTGTCGCGCGTGACGCCGTCGAGGATACTCGACGACTGCGGCGTGACCAGGGTGCCGTCTTTCTTCACGAGGAACACGTTCATGCCGCCGAGCTCCTCGAGGTACTTTCCCTCTGATGAATCGAGGAACAGCACCTGGGCGCAGCCGTTCTCGTACGCCTCCGCCTGCGGGAGCAACGACGACGCGTAGTTGCCGCCCGTCTTGGCGGCACCGGTTCCGCCGCGGCCCGCGCGCGCGTAGTCATCCGACAGCCAGATCGACACCGGCGTCACTCCACCGGGAAAATAGGCCCCGGCCGGGCTCGCGATCACGTAATAGCCGACCTTCTGCGCGCTGCGCACGCCAAGGAAGCTCTCGTTCGCGAACATGAACGGCCGCAGGTAGAGACTCGTCTCGCCACCCTCGGGCACCCAGGAGCCGTCGGCTGCGATCAGCTGCTTGAGCGACTCGACGAAGTCGAGGGTCGACAGCTCAGGCAGCGCGAGTCGGCGCGCCGAACGCTGCAGGCGCTCCGCGTTCTTCTCGGGGCGGAAGGTCCAGATCGATCCGTCGGCGTGCCTGTAGGCCTTCAACCCCTCGAAGATCTCCTGCGCGTAATGCAGAACGGATGCCGCGGGGTCGAGCAGCAGCGGACCGTACGGCACGACGGCCGCGTCGTGCCAGCCGTCTGCGACGGTCCAGTCGATCTGCACCATGTGGTCGGTGAAGTGCTTGCCGAAGCCGGGATCGGCGAGGATCGCCTCGCGCTCGACCTCGGCGCGAACGGCATCAGACGGCGTCAGGGAGAAGGTGAGCGGGAAGAGTGTGTCGAGGTCGGTCAATTCGAGTTCCTTAGTCGAGAAGGTTCGGAGTCAGCGTGCGAGCGACGCGGCGACCGCGTCGCGAACGGCGTCGCCTACGGCGCTCGTCGTGCGCGGCCGGTCTGGGTGCCGCGTCGCGATGTCGGCCGTCACGGCGTCGCGGATCGTGCCCGCGGCATCAGGAACCCCGAGATGATCGAGGAGGAGCGCCACCGACAGGATCGCGGCCGTGGGGTCGGCGATCTGCTTGCCTGCGATGTCGGGCGCGGATCCGTGGACCGGCTCGAACATGCTGGGGAAGGCTCCGTCGGGGTTGATGTTGCCCGAGGCCGCCAGGCCGATTCCGCCGCTGATTGCGCCGGCCAGATCGGTGAGGATATCGCCGAAGAGGTTGTCTGTGACGATCACGTCAAACCTAGCAGGATCGGTGACCAGAAAGATCGTGGCCGCATCGACGTGCAGGTAATCGACCATCACCTCGGGAAACTCGGCGCCGACCGTGTCGACGAGTCGGCGCCAGATGCCGCCCGCGAACGTGAGCACGTTCGTCTTGTGCACGAGGGTGAGCTTCTTCGCGGGCCGCGACTGCGCGAGCTCGAACGCGAACCGCACGACGCGCTCGACGCCGAAGGCCGTGTTGATCGACACCTCGTTGGCGATCTCATGCGGCGTTCCGACGCGGATGGCTCCGCCGTTGCCGACGTAGGGCCCCTCGGTTCCCTCGCGCACGACCACGAAGTCGACCTCGCCCGGGTTCGACAGCGGGCTCGCGACGCCGGGGTAGATCGTGGTGGGACGCAGGTTCACGTAGTGGTCGAGGGTGAAGCGCAGCTTGAGCAGCAGGCCGCGTTCGATGTTCGCGTTCGCGAGGCGCGGGTCGCCCGGCGCTCCCCCGACCGCGCCGAGCAGAATCGCGTCGTGCGACGAGATGGATGCGAGGTCGTCGTCGGTGAGCACGTCGCCGGTGGAGAGAAAACGGGTCGCACCGAGCGCGAAGTTCGTCTTCTCGACGGTGAGACCGGCCGACGGCGCGATCGCGTCGAGCACCTTGACGGCTTCTGCGACGACCTCCGGGCCGATGCCGTCTCCGGGAATGACGGCGAGTCTGATGGTGCGCGACATGGTGCTCCTGCGTTGGATCGGTGCGAAAACGACAAGTGCAAGATTACTTGTCAACGCCTTACCCGAGCGGACGCCCTGTTCATATGATGCCACTTATGAGTATTGGATTCGGAATCTTTCTGTTCGCCATCGGCGCCATCCTCGCGTTCGCGGTCCAAATCCAAGTCGATTGGATCGACCTGCGGATGGTCGGCTACATCCTGATGGGTGCCGGGTTCGTGGTGACGATTCTCGGACTGATCCTGATGATGCGCCGCCGACAGAGCAGTTCGACGACGCGCACGGCGGTCGACCCGGCCAGCGGCCAGCGGGTCACACGCCAAGAGAACTCGCAGGACCCGCTGTAACCGGCTCGTCTACGAACGCGCTGTGCGCAGAGACACGAGCGCCAACGCGATGGCGAGAACCATGAGGCCGACGCCGATGCCCGAGGTCAGCACTACGCCGCTGTCGAACGACTCCCGCGCCGATTCCAGCAGGCGATAGCCCGCGGGCCCGCCGATGGCCTCGGCCACGGAAACCGCGCCGCCCAGCGTCTCGTGAGCCGTCGCCGCGTTCTCATCGCTCAGTCCGGCGGGCAGGCTCACGCCACTGCGGTAGGCGGCGGTCAGGATGCTCCCCAGCACGGCTGTTCCGAGAACAGCACCGAGTTCGTACGAGGTCTCGGACACTCCCGATGCGGCGCCCGCCTTGTCGGCGGGAACCGACGAGATGATCAAATCGTTCGAGATCGTCTCGGCGGCCCCGATGCCGAGACCGAGCACCGCGAAGGCGATCGCGAGCGTCGTCTCGGTAGCCTCTTGACCGGTGACCATGATGATCGCATAGGCCGTAGCCGCGAGAGCAAGGCCGACCGCGACGACGAAACTGGGGCGGATCACCTTGACGATCGGCACGACCACCAGGCCGGCGGCGATCATGACCACGAGGCCGGGCACCAGCGCGAGCGCCGCATCGAGCGGGCTGAGCCGCAGCACGAGTTGCAGGTGCTGCGAGACGAAGAACAGAAAACCGACGAGAGAGAACACGCTCACGAGGTTGATGAGAACCGCGCCCGTGAAGGCTCCACGGCGGAACAGCCGCATGTCGAGCATCGGGTTCTCGCGGGCCAACTGTCGACGCACGAACAGCGTTCCCGCTGCCGCGCCGACGAGCATCAGAACAACCTGCGACCACTCGAAGCCGTGTGTCGCGAACTCCTTGATCGCGAAGACGAGAGGAACGAGTGTGATCATGGTGAGGCCGATGCTGATGATGTCGATCCGGCCCGGGTTGGGGTCGCGCGACTCCGGAACGAGAAGCGGTGCGAACACCAGCAGCGGAATCAGCACGGGCACCGCGAGGAGAAAGACCGAACCCCACCAGAAGTGCTCGAGCAGGATGCCGCCCACGATGGGGCCGAGCGCGGAACCGGCGGCGAAACCCGCGGCCCATATGGCGATGGCGAGCCTGCGCTGTTCACGGTCGAGAAAGATGCTGCGAAGCAACGACAGCGTCGACGGCATGAGCATGGCGCCGAAGAACCCGAGGCCGACGCGGGCGAGGATGAGGAGTTCGGCGGTGGGCGCGAACGCGGCCACGATCGACACCAGGGCGAAGCCCGTGGCACCGACCAGCAGCAGGCGGCGACGCCCCCAACGATCGCCGAGGTTTCCCATGGCGACCAGCAGGCCGGCGAGAACCAACGGGTAGGCGTCGATGATCCAGAGTTGTGCGGCCGCAGACGGGCGCAGCGATTCGGAGATGACCGGAAGGGCGAAGCTCAGCACCGTGTTGTCGACACTCGAGATGAGCACGGGCAGCATCAAGACGGCCAGCGCGAACCAATTGCGAATGGATGCGCGGGGCGGCCGCGCGGCGTCGGCGCGAGGGGCGGGCGTCGGTGTGGTGATGAGGGCCATGATAGACGTTTCAGTGTCGGAGTCGGAAAGCGAGGCGAATCACCACTATACCGTCCAGCCGGTACAGTGACAAGTTCCTCAACTGCTGACCCTCGTTCGGAATTCCCCACCGGTACGGCGCAATTGTGTCGGTAACCCCGCGAGCAGCTCAGACGGTTACGATCGACACGATGTCCGGAACTCCGAAGAACCCGCCGATCGACGCAGTCACGCCCGCCGTGGCGTCGACCCGCGATCGCATCATCGACGCCTTCGCCCAGCTGCTGGGCGAGAACGGCGAACGCGCCGCCACCCTCGACGCCGTCGCCGCGGCCGCCGGGGTCTCCAAGGGCGGGCTGCTCTACCATTTCAGCTCGAAAGAGGCGCTGATCGACGGCGTGCTCGAGCGGCTGGCCGCGCTGGTCGAACGCGATGTCGCGGCCATCCGGTCGTCGCCGTCGGGGCCTGTGGCGCACCTGATCCGCACATCCATGGCCACGGGAAGTGCGCTCGACAAGGCGCTCGTCGCGACGTCGCGCCTCGCGCAGGCCTCGAATTCGACGGCACGCGACGCGCTGCGCACCGCCAACGACGCCTGGTACGGAATCGTGCTCGAGAGCACGGGCGACCCGGTGCTCTCGCGGGCGATCATGCTGATCAGCGACGGCCTGGCCTACGGCTCGGCGTTTCTGCCGGGGTCGTCGACGCCCGAGACCGCCGAGCTCTCGAGCTCGGACATCGACGACCTCGTCGACCTGATCACCGAGGTCACGGCTCAGCGCGCAGGGCACTGAGCACCGTCGTTCCGTGAGCCTGTCGAAGGGCCCGCCTCGACAGGTTCAGCGGACGATCACTCGGTGAGGTCGATCTCCTGCAGCGAGTCTGCGTCGATGGCCGTACGCAGCTTCTCGAGCAGCTCCTCGGGGGCGGGTGAGTCGACGGTCAGCACACTGAGCGCCTTTCCGCCGGCGACATGGCGCGCGATCTGCATTCCGGCGATGTTGATGTCGGCGTCGCCGAACTCCTTGCCGTAGATGGCGACGATGCCGGGACGGTCGTCGTAGGTCATCACGATGAGGTGTTCGGCGAAGGGCACCTCGACGTCGTAGCCGTTGATGCCGACGATCTTTTCGATCTGCTTCGTGCCGGTCAGGGTTCCCGACACCGAGATCTGCGATCCGTCGCTCAGGGCACCCTCGAGTGTGATGAGGTTGCGGTACTCCTCGGATACGGCCTCGGTGATCAGGCGCACGGTCACGCCGCGCTGCTCGGCGAGCAGCGGAGCGTTGACGTAGGATACGGTCTCGCTCACGACGTTCGTGAAGATGCCCTTGAGCGCCGCCAGCTTGAGAACGCTCACGTCGAAGTCGACGATCTCGCCGCGCACGATGACATCGACGCTCGTGAGCGGGCTGTGCGCGAGGCCGGAGAACACCTGTCCGAGCTTCTCGACCAAGGGAATGCCGGGGCGCACCGTCGGGTCGATGACTCCGCCGGCCACGTTGACGGCATCCGGAACCAGCTCGCCCGACAGGGCGAGGCGAACCGACTTGGCGACCGAGACGCCGGCCTTCTCCTGCGCCTCGTCTGTGGATGCGCCCAGGTGGGGCGTCACCACGACGTTGGGCAGGGCGAGCAACGGCGAGCCGGTTGGCGGCTCGCTGACGAACACGTCGAGCCCGGCTCCCGCGATGGTGCCGGCGGTGAGCGCGCGGTGCAGGGCGTCTTCGTCGATGAGGCCGCCGCGGGCCACGTTGACGATGAACGAGGTGGGCTTCATCAGCGCCAGCTGTTCGTCGCTGATCATGCCTGTCGTCTCGGGCGTCTTCGGCATGTGGATGGTGATGAAGTCGCTCTGCGCGAGCAGCTCATCGAGGCTGAGAAGTGTCACGCCCAGCTGCTGCGCGCGGGCCGAGGTGACGTAGGGGTCGTACGCGACGACGTTGGTGCCGAACGCCTGCAGGCGTGCCGTGATCAGCGCGCCGATGCGGCCGAGCCCGATGATTCCGATGGTCTTCTCATACAGTTCGACGCCCGTGTAGGCGCTGCGCTTCCACTTGCCGTCGGCCAGTGCCGAATGAGCGGCCGGGATGTGACGGGCGAGGCTCAGAATATGGCCGACGGTGAGTTCGGCGGCCGAGATGATGTTCGAGGTGGGGGCGTTGACCACCATGACGCCGGCGGCGGTGGCAGCCTTGATGTCGACGTTGTCGAGGCCGACGCCGGCACGGGCCACGACCTTGAGCTTCGGAGCAGCTGCGATGGCCTCGGCGTCGACCTTGGTGGCGGAACGCACCAGAATCGCGTCGGCGTCGGCGAGTGCGTTCAGCAGGGCGGGGCGGTCTGTGCCATCGACGGTGACCACCTCGAAGTCGGGACCGAGCGCCTCGACGGTGGCGGGCGAGAGTTCTTCGGCGATCAAGACGACCGGTTTCGACACGGATCGGATCCTTCGGTTTGGCTCTGTAAAGAGGATTTAGGCGGGACTGCGCGGCCAGAAACAATAGTAGAGGCAGGCAGAATAGGCAGATGACCGATGCGACACTGACCGTAATAGTGACGATCGTGCGTATCCTCATCGCCGTGGTCTTCATCGGCATGGGCATCAATCACTTCGTGCCCAAGTCCGCGCGGGTGATGGCCAAGATGATTCCGCCGGCGCTCCGCCGCGAGGGAGCGCTCAGGCCGCTGAACCTCGTGTACTTCACGGGGGTCTGCGAGATCGCGGGCGGCATCGGACTACTCGTGCCGCAGACTCGCCTGGCGGCGGCGATTGCACTCGTCGTGTTTCTCGCGGCCGTCTTTCCCGCCAACGCCTACGCGGCCGCGGATCGCGAGCGTTTCGGCACCCTCGCCATCCCGTTCTGGCCCCGACTCGGCGGCCAGGTCGTGCTGGCCGCCCTGATCGTGTGGGTCGCGGTCGCCTAGAGCCCGCCGAGCAGCAGCGACTCGAGATCGGCCTTGATCACCATGGTGACCGCGAGGGCGACGAGAAAGACGACCGCCTTCGCCCACGCTGGGAGCTTGGAGCCGACGAGGAAGCCGAGTGCGTAGGTGACGACCGGGGCTGCGATCGATCCGACGAACACGAGCCACGAGACCCCGGAGAGTGCGAAGCCGAACGTGGCGATCGCCTCGAACAGATTGGCCACTCCGACCCAGACCCAGATGGCCGAGATCAGGGCGAAGAGCAGGGCGACGCCCCACCCGACCTTCTTCGAGAAGCTGAGCTCACGAAAAGTTGCTCTCGCGGCCGTGGCGTTCTGCGGTTCAGTGGTGTTCTTGCTCATGGCGGCGTCCTACGCTCCCTGGATGAAGGGCCAGGGCACGAGCACGAATGCGCCGAGCAGCAGCCAGCCGAGCCTCGAGCGCCAGGTTCTCTTCTGCGTGAGCAGCAGTGTCGCGACGAACCACAGTGGTGCGGCGGCGATCGAGAGGAACTGTCCGATACGGAAGCAGATCTCGAGAAAGAGACTGTCGAGCGGAAAGAACGTGACCGTCGTGCGGGCGACGACGATTGCCCAGCCGATCGTATACAGCAGGTAGACGCCGCCGATGATTCCGAGGGTGATGAGAACGGCCGAACTGAGTTGGGCCGAGGCTTTCTCTGCGGCGGCAAGTTCGGCTTCGACCTGCGCGTCTTCTGCCAGCTCGGCCACCTCGAGCACCGACAGTGCTTCGACACGCTCGGCAGCCGCTGGTGCGGCCTGGATGGGCGGGGTCAGCGTGGGGTCGTCGTCGCCTGCCCAGTGCAGCGCATCGTCATCGCGGCT
>NZ_CAXVWM010000166.1:0-3160 GCF_964263775.1 Agreia sp.
TCGAAGGGCAGCGGCCCGGTTCCGTACTTGGCCTGCACGCCGTCTTGAATCTCTTTGAGGAGTTCGGGGCGGAGCTTGACGTTGCCCGGCTTGTAGACGCCGTGCACGTTGCCGAAAGTGAGTGCCGCCATATAGCGACCCTTGTCTCCGAGCCCGAGGGCCTCTACCGTCGCGATCGCGTCGTCGACGGTTGTGTAGAGGTGCTCATTGATGTCGTGGCTCACGCCGTCTTCTTCTCCGCCGACGACGCCGATCTCGACCTCGAGGATGGCGTGGATGGCGCGGGTGCGGGCGATCATGTCCTGCGCGATCTCGAGGTTCTCGGCGAGCGGCACGGCCGAGCCGTCCCACATGTGCGACTGGAAGATCGGGTTGCGCCCCGCCTTGACCTCGGTCTCCGATGCCGCGATGAGCGGAAGCACGAAGCTCTCGAGCGCATTCTTCGGGCAGTGATCGGTGTGCAGCGCGACGGTCACGGGATAGTTCTTGGCGACCTCGTGGGCGAACGCGGCGAAGGCCAGCGCTCCCGTCGCACGCGCTCCCGAGCGGGTGTGGCCGGCGAAGTAGTCCGCACCGCCGGTGGTCACCTGGATGATGCCGTCGGACTGCGCCTCGGAGAGTCCCTGGAGGACGGCGTTGAGGGTCTGCGACGACGACACGTTGAAGGCGGGATACGCGAATCCCTTCGTTTTCGCAGTGTCGAGCATCTGGGCGTACTGGTCAGGCGTTGCGATGGGCATGGTCTCTCCTTGGGTCTACGCGAGTTCATCTTAGGGGAGGCTCATCTTTCGGTGCTGCGGCAATATGCTCCGCGGCCGACCGGCCGTCACCGGTACTCTGAGAGAGCGAGTCGATGACGTGCGACAAGAGCCGTCACATGGCCACGAATTCAGTGAGGTCTCAATGACGAATACCGAAAACGACGCACTCTACCTTCACCCCGACCGCAACCTCGCACTCGAACTGGTTCGGGCCACAGAGGCGGCATCCATTCGCGCCTACCCGTTTATCGGTCGCGGCGACAAGCTCGCCGCCGACGGTGCGGCCGTCGACGCGATGCGCGCGTTTCTCACCACCGTCAACTTCGACGGCGTCGTCGTCATCGGCGAAGGCGAGAAAGACGAGGCGCCGATGCTGTTCAACGGCGAGCACGTCGGCAACGGCCGTGGACCGGCCTGCGACATCGCCGTCGATCCGATCGACGGAACGAGCCTCACGGCGGCCGGACGGCAGAATGCCCTGTCCGTGATCGCAGTGTCTGACCGGGGCACCATGCTCGACGCCTCGAGCGTGTTCTACATGGACAAGATCGTCACCGGCCCCGAGGGGATCGGCGTGATCGACATCGACCGCCCGATCGGCGACAACATTCGCGCGCTGGCGAAGACGAAAGGCAAAGACGTCTCAGACATCAAGGTGGCGGTTCTCGACCGTCCGCGCCACGTCGGCCTGATCGAAGAAATTCGGGCCGCGGGCGCGGGAACTCGTCTGCTGCTCGACGGCGACGTTGCCGGTGGCATCAACGCCGCCCGTTACGAGACCAGAACCGACATGTGCGTCGGCATCGGCGGCAGCCCCGAGGGCATCGTCACGGCGTGCGCGATCAAGGCCCTCGGCGGACTCATTCAGGGCCGTCTTCTGCCGAAGACCGACGAGGAGCGCCAGCGCGCCATCGATGCTGGCCTCGACATCGACCGGGTCTACGAGGCAGACGATCTGGTGAGAGGCAACAACACGATGTTCGTGGCGACCGGCGTCACGGATGGCGGCCTCGTGGCCGGTGTGCGAAAGAAGGGCCCCGTCATTCGAACGGAGAGCCTCGTGCTGCGCAGCCGTTCGGGAACCATCCGCAGGATCGTGGCCGATCACATCGCCGACAAATGGTTCTAGACCCGCGCCGGGTTCAGCCCCGGATGGTTCGTGGCGTTCGCTTCACTCTTCTCGAGCTCGGCCACGAGCTCGAAGCTGGAGAGCTCGCGGCGCTGCGCGTCGATGGTGGGAAGCACGCCCAGAACTGTTGACTCGTCGAGCGCGCTCAGCTTGCGGGCGGTGGGAAATACCTGCCTCTCGAGCGAGCCGACGAACGAGTTGTAGTCGCGCACGCTGCGCTCGATGGAACGCCCCAGCTTCTCGGCGTGGGTGGCCGTCGTCGCCAGCCGTGTGTACAGCTCGCGACTCAGGTCGAAGAGAATCTTGGCGTCGTGCGTGAGCACGTCTTGCTGCCAACTGTAGGCGACGGTCTTCAGCACCGACCAGAGGGTCACGGGCGATGCGAGTGCCACCTTACGTGAGAACGCGAATTCCATGATGCTCGGATCGGCCTCGAGGGCGCTCGACACGAGCGACTCGCTCGGGATGAACGCGATGACGAGCTCGGGTGAGGCGTCGAGGCCGGTCCAGTAGCTCTTGGCGCCCAGGGTCGTGATGTGCTCGCGAACAGCTTTCACGTGACGCTTCAGAAGCCGGTCTCTCTCGGCGCCGTCGGCCCCCGTGGCCGTGGCGGGAATTCGACTGGCTTCAAGGTATGCATCGAAGGGAACCTTGGCGTCGACCGCGATGTTCTTGCCCCCGGGCAGGTGCACGACCATGTCGGGCCTCCCCGGTCCGGTGGAACCGAGGATGCTGGTCTGCACGTCGAAGTCGACGCGCTCGATCAGACCGGCCGCTTCGACGACGCGTCTCAGCTGCGTCTCTCCCCAGACGCCGCGGGTGCTGTTAGAACGTAACGCTGACGCGAGGGACTCTGCCGTGCTTCTCAGTCGTTCTTCGCTCTCGGTGGCATTGCGCAATTGCTCGCTCAGCTCGCCATGCTGCTTCTGGCGCTGCTCTTCGAGTTCGGAGACCTTGCGCTGAACGAGGCGAAGGCTCTCGGCAACAGGGCTGAGGGCCACGAGCACACGACTATCGGAACTCGCCCTTTCGACTTCGGCCTCACTCAGTTCGCGAATTCTCTGCTGAAACTCTCCGATGCGGCCCACGTGCAGCTCGAGCTGTTCGCGAAGGCCCGCGATCGTGGCCTCGGCGGCGGCGGAGCGGGCGTGAAGCTCGGCCACCGGTTTCGGGTCGACGACCTGAATCCTGCTGCCGCGAAGCATCCAACCGATGGTGCCGCCGAGCGCAATGCCGAGAAGCAAGCCGAGCACGAGAGCGAGTATGGGAT
>NZ_CAXVWM010000167.1:0-28827 GCF_964263775.1 Agreia sp.
AGGTCGGCGGACGGCTCACTCTGGGTGAGACCCCTCGACATGTTCACCGGCGACACCGTCGTCGACGGCGTCGCCGTGCCACGATTCACCAGGCTGTGAAGGCGTCGAAGCCGGTCGGGCCTGCAGCGCGGCGGCCCCACGGAAGCGGAGAAGCCTGGGTCAGCGCGCCCGACGGGCGCACGTTCTGGGGCACGTTCGGTGCTGCCGGCCTCCTCGTGCACGACGACCGCGGGGTGCTGCTCCAGCACAGGGTCGAATGGAGTCATTTCGGCGGGACGTGGGGCCTCCCGGGCGGCGCGCGGCATGAGGGCGAGTCCGCAGTGCGTGGCGCCCTGCGCGAGGCCGAAGAAGAGGCCGGGGTGCCCTCTGACGCCGTCGTGCTCGAGTTCACGAGTGTGTTCGACCTGGAGATCTGGAGCTATACGACGGTCGGGGTGCGTGCCACGCGCCACTTCGATGCGGTGATCGGCGACGCCGAAAGTGTCGAACTGCGCTGGGTGCCGCTCGACGAGGTGAAATCGCTTCCCCTCCACCCCGGTTTCGCCGCACGGTGGCCGGTGCTGAAAGACCTCGTCGAGAACCCGACGAGTCTGGTGATCGACGCGGCCAACGTGGTCGGTTCCCGACCGGACGGATGGTGGAAGGACAGGGCAGGGGCGGCCTCGACTCTTCTCGACGACCTCGCCGGGTTGTCCGACGCGGGGTTCGCCGGATCGCTCCTCGATCTCGAGGTAGACGAATACTGGCCGTCCATCGTCGCCGTACTGGAGGGCGAAGCCAGGGGTGCCCGCGACCCGCGAGAGCCGCACTCGGCACGCAGCCGGGCCGACGGCATCCCTGCGCCCACGATCGGCATCGATCGCGCCGAAGGCGGGGGCGACGAATCGATCGTCGAGAAAGCCGTATCCCAACGCAATGCGGGGAGCCGGGTGGTGGTCGTGACCGCCGACGCGGAGCTTCGCAGTCGCGTCGAAGCGCACGGATGCGCCACACGAGCCCCGGGCTGGCTGCGCAGCATCCTCGACAGGCCTCCCGTGGCCCCGTGACAGCATGATGTGCACGGCGTATTCCCTGCTCGCGAGCTCACGCGCATCGGCTACGCTTGAGGCTCTAGGAGGTCACGAACTTGGCTGATGACATGAACGCACACGAGTCCGCGAACCGCGCACGCACCGAGACAGACACCACGCTGCATCTGACGGGAGAATTCGCGGCCCAGCTTGCGGCTCTCGAGGGCGGAGTCACCGCAGAAGAACTCGAGGCGATCGCCGCGCTGCCGTCAGGGTCGGCGTTGCTGATCGTTCGTCGCGGCCCGAACAACGGAGCACGTTTCCTCCTCGACTCCGACAACACGGTCGCCGGTCGTCACCCCGAAGCCGACATCTTTCTCGACGACGTCACCGTGTCCCGCCGCCATGCGAAGTTCACCCGTCACGCGAACGCGTTCGAAGTGACCGATCTCGGCTCGCTCAATGGCACGTACTTCGACGGCGTGCGAGTCGACAGGGCTCTTCTGAGCGACGGCGCCGAGGTACAGGTCGGCAAGTTCCGTCTGACGTTCTACCCGTCGCGGCTCGACGTCGTCACAGCCTCCGGCGAGTAGATGGCGGCGACACCCGCATCGGCGCGTGGTCCGGTCTCGGCCCAACTGCTCAGTATCGGACAGGTCCTCGCGCGACTGACGCCTGAGTTTCCCGAACTCACACCGTCGAAGCTTCGTTTTCTCGAAGAGCGCGGTCTGGTCAGGCCCGCTCGAACCGAATCGGGATATCGCAAGTTCTGCCAGCAAGACCTCGATCGACTGCGCCTCATCCTCACGATGCAGAGAGACCGCTATCTGCCGCTCGTGGTCATCAAGTCGTATCTCGACGACGTCGATGCCGGCCTCGGTCCGGTGCTTCCCGGGTCGACGACAGACCGCGGCCCGTCGATGCTGCCGAGCGGCAGGCGACTCAGCCGCGACGAACTCATCCGTGAGGCCGGCGCCACGCCGATGCTGCTGCAAGATGCGGTGTCGGCCTCGGTCGTCATGCCCGCTGAGACCTTCGGCGACGACACTCTCGCGGTGATGAAAGCGCTCGTCGAATTGCAGCGATGCGGCATCGAGCCGCGTCACCTCCGAGGGTTCCGAGTCGCCGCCGAACGCGAACTCGGACTCATCGAGAGCGCGCTGGTGCCCGTGTCGAGACGCAACGACGCGTCGAGCCGGGCACGCGCGGCCGAACTCGCCGTCGAGATCGCCGGTCAACTCGAGATCGTGCGGGGAAGCCTGATCAGATCCGCCCTCGGTCGACTCGTTCCCTGAAATCGCGCGGGGTAGACTGGGTGCTCACGACGACGGCCTGACAACCCGGCGCGACACGCCGATCGAGAAATGCGGATGTCGTTGCCGCCGGCGGATCGCATCGCTAGCGTGGACTGCGTAGACACATCCGGCTTCTTTCACGGCCGATAATTTCTGGAAGAGGCGCGTTTCTTGAGCGAGAACATCGGAACCGGTGCCGGACCAGGCACGAAGCCGAGCGACGACGCCCGCTTCGATGGCCTCCTCTTCACCGACGGCATGGCCGAACTCGACGCCGACTCCGGCTACCGAGGAGCTGTCGCTGCCCGCGCGGCCGGAATCACCTACCGTCAGCTCGACTACTGGGCGCGAACCGGCCTAGTCGAACCGACCGTACGAGGCGCGGCCGGCTCGGGGTCGCAACGGCTCTACGGCTTCCGCGACATCCTCGTACTGAAGCTCGTCAAGCGCCTTCTCGACACCGGTATCTCGCTGCAGCAGATTCGCACCGCCATCGAGCAGCTGCGTGAAGCCGGCATCAATGATCTCGCCCAGACGACGCTCATGAGCGACGGAGCGAGCGTCTACCTGTGCACGTCGAACGACGAGGTCATCGATCTGGTCAGCCGGGGCCAAGGAGTGTTCGGTATCGCCGTGGGCAAGGTCTTGCGCGAGGTCGAGTCCACCCTCGTCTCCATCGACTCGACTGTTGCCGATCCCATGGATGAGCTCGCCGCTCGCCGGGCCAACCGCAAGATCTCCTAGGCGGGCTATCTCCTAGGCGGGCTTCCACGCGCTTCGACAGGCTCTGTGTACGGAGCCTGTCCGGGAGTTTATCGAAGGCACATGCTCTAGCTGCGGATGCTCTTGGCATCGGCGTATTCGCCGAGTCGACCCGTACGCATCACGCGCTCGAGGAGCAGGTCGAAGTTTCGCGCCATCTCTTGAGCACCTTCTCCAGGCCACACGTGCAAGGGCTTGGCCGCCCCCTGCGCCTGCTGCAGCGACGTGCGCTCGGGCAACTGCGGGCTCAGAACCAGGGGTCCGAACATGTCGCGCAGCTCTTTGATGCGGAACTGGTGCTCGAGCGACTGCGATCGCACACGGTTCACGATGATGCCGAGGGGCTGGAGCCGTGGGCTGAGGCCGCGGCGGATCTCTTCGATCGCGCGCAGTGCGCGGTCTGCGGCGGCGACAGAGAAGAGGCCCGGCTCGGTGACGACGCTGACGCGGTCACTGGCGGCCCAGGCGGTTCGCGTGAGTGCGTTGAGCGAGGGGGCGCAGTCGATGAGCACGAGGTCGTAGTCGGCCTCGACAGTAGCCAAGGCCTCCTCGAGCTTCCAGATGTCTCGGATGCTCGGGTGCGGACCGTCGAAGTTGAGCGCGGACGGGCTGCCGATCAACACGTCGATCTTGCCCCCGCGATCTTTCGTCCAGCCGCTGGGGGCGATGGCCGCGCGAACGACCTTCTCTTTGGGGCTGGCCAGAACGTCGGCCACATTGAGGTGACCGGTGACACGGATGTCCATGCCGGTCGAGACATCGGACTGGGGGTCGAGATCGACGACGAGGGTTCGCAGGCCCTTCGCAAAAGCGGCCGAGGCGAGCCCGAGCGTCACCGTGGTCTTTCCCACTCCTCCCTTGAGGGAGCTGACGCTGAGTACATGCACGAACACAACGTTACCTTTACTAGGCTGAGACAACCTAACCGTCCGCTGGATGTGCGCGTATTCGTGAAAGGCCCCTATGTTCTCCAAGATTCTCGTCGCCAACCGTGGAGAGATCGCCATCAGGGCATTCCGCGCGGCGTATGAACTCGGTGCGAAGACCGTCGCCGTCTTTCCCTACGAAGACCGAAACAGCATGCATCGGCTCAAGGCCGACGAGGCGTACCAGATAGGCGAGGTCGGGCATCCGGTTCGTGCGTACCTCGACGTCGGTGAGATCATCCGGGTTGCCGTCGAGTGCGGCGCAGATGCCATCTACCCGGGCTACGGATTCCTCTCCGAGAATCCGGAGCTCGCCGAGGCTGCCCGCGCGGCGGGCATCACGTTCATCGGACCCGGCTCGCACGTGCTCGAAATGGCCGGAAACAAGGTCACGGCGAAAGAGCACGCGGTGGCTGCCGGTGTGCCGGTGCTGCGCTCGAGCGCTGCGTCCCGCGATCTCGACGTTCTGCTCGCCGGCGCCGACGAGGTCGGGTTCCCGTTGTTCGCCAAGGCCGTCGCCGGCGGTGGCGGGCGAGGGATGCGCAGGGTCGCCTCGCGCTCCGAACTGCGCGAGGCGCTCGAAGCCGCGATGAGGGAGGCTGACAGTGCGTTCGGCGATTCCACGATGTTTCTCGAACAGGCGGTGCTGCGCCCGAGGCACATCGAGGTTCAGATTCTCGCCGATGCGACAGGGGAGACCCTTCACCTGTTCGAACGCGACTGCTCCGTGCAGCGTCGCAACCAGAAGGTCATCGAGATCGCGCCGGCGCCCAACATCAGCGACGAACTGCGAGAAGCGTTGCACCGCGACGCGATCGCCTTCGCCCGGTCGATCGGCTACGTGAACGCGGGAACCGTCGAGTTCCTCGTCGACACAGTGGGGGATCGTGCGGGCGAGCACGTGTTCATCGAGATGAACCCCCGCATCCAGGTCGAGCACACGGTCACAGAAGAGGTGACCGATGTCGACCTCGTGCAATCGCAGATGCTCATCGCCGCGGGAGTCACCCTGGCCGAGATGGGTCTGTCGCAGCAGAGCATCGTGCTGCGGGGCGCCGCTCTCCAGTGCCGCATCACGACCGAGGATCCCACCGCGGGCTTCCGACCCGACACGGGCAAGATCACGACCTATCGCTCGCCGGGGGGCGCCGGCATCCGGCTCGACGGCGGAACCATCAACGCGGGCGCGCAGATCAGCCCCCACTTCGACTCGATGCTGGCAAAACTCACCTGTCGGGGGCGCGACTTCTCCGCCGCTGTGCGCCGCTCGAAGCGCGCACTCGCCGAGTTCCGCATCCGCGGAGTCGCCACCAACATCCCGTTCCTGCAGGCTGTTCTCGAAGACCCCAGCTTCGAGGCGGGCGACCTGAGCACCTCGTTCATAGACGAGCGACCCGAGCTCCTGAAGGGCCACGTCTCGAAAGACCGTGGAACGAAGATCCTCAACTGGCTGGCCGACGTGACCGTCAACCAGCCGAACGGCCCCCGCCTGTCGAGCGTGAACCCGCTCGACAAGCTTCCCGCCATCGACCTCGACGCACCGGTCCCCAGCGGGTCGAGGCAGCGACTGCTCGAACTCGGGCCGCAGGGCTTCGCGAGCGCCCTCCGTGCCCAGACACCACTCGCCGTCACCGAGACGACGTTCCGCGACGCCCACCAGTCTCTTTTGGCGACCCGGGTGCGCACCCGCGACCTCCTCGCGGTCGCGCCGCATGTCGCGCGCATGACGCCCGAGCTCCTGTCGGTCGAGGCCTGGGGTGGGGCGACCTACGACGTCGCCCTGAGGTTCCTCGGAGAAGACCCGTGGGAGCGCCTCGCGTCGCTTCGCGAGGCCATTCCGAACATCAACCTGCAGATGCTGCTCCGTGGCCGCAACACCGTCGGCTACACGCCCTATCCGACCGAGGTCACCGACGCGTTCGTTCGCGAGGCGGCCAGAACCGGCGTCGACGTCTTCCGTATCTTCGACGCGCTCAACGATGTCGAGCAGATGCGTCCCGCCATCGAGTCGGTGCTCGAGACGGGTCACGCCCTGGCCGAGGTGGCCGTCTGCTACACGGGCGACCTGCTCGACCCGGCCGAAGACCTCTACACCCTCGACTACTACCTGAAACTGGCCGAGCAGATCGTGTCGTCGGGCGCGCACGTGCTCGCGATCAAAGACATGGCCGGCCTGCTGCGTCCCGCCGCCGCAGAGAAGCTTGTCACGGCGTTCCGCACCAACTTCGACCTGCCGGTGCACGTGCACACCCATGACACGCCCGGAGGCCAACTCGCCACGTTGTTGGCCGCCAGCCGTGCAGGTGCAGACGCCGTGGATGTGGCGAGCGCCCCGATGGCCGGCACGACCAGCCAGCCATCGGCATCCAGTCTCGTCGCCGCCCTGGCGCACACCGACCGCGACACCGGCATCTCATTGCAGTCGGTGCTCGACCTCGAGCCCTACTGGGAGGCAGTGCGCACGGTTTATCGCCCGTTCGAATCCGGCCTCGCGGGGCCGACAGGGCGCGTCTACAGCCACGAGATCCCCGGGGGCCAACTGTCGAACCTTCGCCAGCAGGCGATCGCGCTCGGGCTCGCCGACGACTTCGAGCGCATCGAAGACCTCTACGCCGCCGCCAACAAGATTCTCGGCCGGGTGCCGAAGGTGACACCATCGTCGAAGGTCGTGGGCGACCTGGCACTGCACCTCGCCGCGGTCAAGGCCGACCCCGACGACTTCGAACAGAATCCCCAGAACTACGACATCCCCGACTCGGTGATCGGGTTCATGGCCGGCGAACTCGGCGAGCTGCCGGGCGGATGGCCGGAGCCGTTCCGCACCAAGGTCTTGGCGGGCCGTCAGGTCACCGTCGGGGTCACCCCCCTCGAACAGGTCGACGCCGACACACTGACGAGCGACGACAGCGCGGCCATCCGGTCGACGTTGAACAGGTTGCTGTTCGCCGGTCCGACGAAGCTGTTCGAGCAGGTCCGTGAGCAGTACGGCGACCTCTCTGTCGTCGACACGGTCGACTACCTGTATGGACTACGCCAGGGCGTGGAGAACGTCGTCGAGATAGGCAAGGGCGTCAAGCTCTACGTCGGGCTCGAGGCGATCGGCACGGCAGACGACAAGGGCATGCGCACCGTCATGACCATTCTCAACGGCCAGCTCCGCCCGGTGTTCGTCAGAGATCGAAGCATCACGGTCGATACGAAGTCGGCCGAGAAGGCCGATGCCGCGAAGCCGGGTCACGTCGCCGCGCCCTTCTCGGGCGTCGTGACACTCAAGGTGAGCGAAGGCTCGATCGTGGAGGCGGGCGAGTCGGTCGCGACCATCGAGGCCATGAAAATGGAGGCCGCGATCACCGCTCAAATTGCCGGGCGGGTGAGTCGCGTGGCCATTCCGGTGACCCAGCAGGTCGAGGCGGGCGATCTGCTCGTCGTCGTGGAGCCGCAGTGAGCGTGCGCGAGATCCGACTGCTCGGCGACCCGGTCCTCAAGACCGTATCCGATCCGGTCGTCGTCGTCGACGATCGCATCCGAGGTCTCGTCGACGACCTGCTCGACAGCGTGCGGCTGCCGGGTCGCGCTGGAGTCGCGGCGGCACAGATCGGCGTCAACCTCCGAGCGTTCAGCTACAACGTCGACGGGCAGATCGGGTACATCCTCAACCCCGAGATCATCGAATTGTCAGGCGAGCCGCAACTCGTCGACGAGGGATGCCTCTCCGTTCCCGGACTCTGGTTTCCCACGCTTCGCCACCCGTTCGCGCGGGCACGGGGCACCGACCTCGACGGCACCGTGATCGAGGTCTCGGGCACGGGCGTGATGGCCCAGGCGCTGCAGCACGAGACGGATCACCTCGATGGCCTGGTCTATCTCGATCGCCTCGACAAGCCGGCACGGCGGGAGGCCATGAAACAGGTTCGCGAGTCTGCCTGGTTCTGACCCGTCGCCGCGCGGCGCCCTCGGGTACCGCTGTCATCAGAAAATGAGCGACTGGCCCTCCGTGGCCGGTGCCGCCTGGTAGATGCGTTCCACATCGGCCGCGAAATCCGTCATGATCACGTGGCGTTTTATGGTGAGCTTCGGAGTCAGGTGACCGGAATCCTCGGTGAGGTCGTTGCTCAACACCACGAACTTGCGGATGGACTCGGCACGCGAGACGGTGCTGTTCGCCTCGTCGACGGCGCGTTGGATCTCGGCCAGAACAGCCGGATTCTGTGCCGCCTCGGCGAGGGAGAGACCCGAGGGTTGGCCGTTGTTGCTGAGCCAGGCGGGCAGCATCTCGGGATCGAGCGTGATGAGGGCGGAGATGAACGGCTTCTGGTCGCCGACGACGATGACCTGGCCGACCAGCGGATTGGCCCGGATCGGATCTTCGAGGACGGCCGGCGCGACGTTCTTGCCCGAGGCAGTGACGATGATCTCCTTCTTGCGGCCGGTGATCCTCAAGAATCCATCGGGGTCGAACGCTCCGACGTCGCCCGTCTTGAACCAGGCGCCGTCCATCGCCTCTCGGGTGGCCGCATCGTTGTTCCAATACCCGGCGAAGACGTTGATGCCGGTGACGTGAATCTCTCCGTCGTCTGCGATCCGCACTCCCACACCGGGAAGCGCTGGTCCGACGGTGCCGATCTTGAACTTCGAGACGAGGTTGACCGTCGCCGGCGCGGTCGTCTCGGTGAGGCCGTAGCCCTCGAGGATCTTGATGCCGAGGCTTCTGTAGAAATGACCGAGACGGTGGCCGAGCGGGGCCGACCCCGATACGGCGTACTGCACGCGACCGCCCATCGCCTGCCGGATCTTCGACAGGACCAGACGGTCGAAGAGCGCGAACCGCAGCCGCAGGCCCAATGAGACCGTGCCCTCGTCGAGCGCGACCGAGTGCTCGATGGCGGTGGCGGCCGCCTTGCGGAAGATCGCTCCCTTTCCGCCGGTCTCCGCCTTCTGCTCGGACGAGTTGTAGACCTTCTCGAAGACGCGCGGCACGGCGAGCAGGAAGGTGGGACGGAACGTGCTGAGCGAGGTCAGCAGTTTCTTGGTGTCGGGCTGGTGACCGACCTTCACGCCGGCATGCACCGAGAGCACCGAGATGAACCGGGCGAAGATGTGCGCGGTGGTGATGAAGAGCAATGTGGACGAACCGGGCCCCAACATCTCTTTCATGACGACTCCGGCGTTGCGGCTCAGCTCGACGAAGTTGGAGTGCGTGAGCATGCAGCCCTTCGGCCGCCCCGTCGTACCCGAGGTGTAGATGAGGGTGGCCAGGTCGCTTCCCACGGCACGCGATCGCGCGGCCTCGAGAGTCTCGTCGCTGACTCCGGTGCCCGCAGCGACGATCTTGTCGAGATCGCCCAGGTCGATCTGCCAGACCTGGCCTATCAGCGGGAGGTCGGGGTGCACCTCGTCGAACTTCGCGAAGTGATCGGCCGTCTCGAGGATGACGGCGACGGCGCCGGAGTCACTGAGATTCCACTGCACCTGGCTCGGCGCGGAGGTCTCGTAGATCGGAACGAGGATCGCGCCCGCGAACCACGTCGCGAAGTCGACCAGGGTCCACTCGTAGCGCGTCTTGCACATGAACCCGATCTTGTCGCCCGGCTTGATGCCGCCGGCGATGAGCCCCTTGGCAGTCGCCCGCACGCGGTGCAGAAACTCGGCGGCGGTGATCTCGCTCCAGCCCGCTTCCGAGTCGGGCACCGCGAACAGCGGCGCATCCGGTGTAGCCGCGACGCGGGCGAGCAACAGGTCGGTGGCGTTCGCGTCGGGGTCGGGCCTCACGACGGCGGGTACAGAGAATTCTTCCACGGCAACTCCTTTGTCGACCGGTCAATGTGCTCTTCGGCGCTGGGGGCCGATACTCCGGTCGCGTGGTGCGGGGTGGCGCCGGATAACTACACTCTACTTGGCGCATTCGATCCTCTGTCGGAAGGCGCATCGTAAGCGACGTCATCGCCCTTCTCGGCCGGCGACGTGGAAGGACACGGATTTCATGCATGCCATCGGCATCGACATCGGCGGCACCAAGATCGCCGGAGCGTTGGTCGACGAGCTCGGACAGATCGTGCGCTTCGACCGGCGTCCCACCCAGGCCGTCGACATCCAGAACATCGAGGATTCGGTCGTCGCGATGATCGCCGAGCTGGCAGACGGCTACGACGTCGCCGCCGTGGGCGTCGCCGCGGCCGGGTTCATCGACGCCGCGCAGTCGACCGTGTACTACGCGCCCAACATCGACTACCGCAACGAGCCTTTCCGCGAGAAGCTCGAGCGGCGCGTGCCGTACCGCGTTCTCATCGAGAACGATGCGAACGCCGCCGGATGGGCCGAGTTCCGCTACGGAGCGGGCCGGCTGGTCAGCGACATGTGCATGCTCACCATCGGCACGGGCGTCGGGGGAGCCATCGTCTCGGGTGACCGCATGTTCCGGGGCGGCTTCGGTGCGGCCGCCGAACTCGGGCACATGCGGGTGGTTCCCGACGGACTTCCCTGCGGCTGCGGCGCCCGCGGCTGCATCGAGCAGTACGGCTCCGGTCGGGCCCTGCTGCGCTACTCGAACGAGCTGGCGGATGCCGGCGGCATCGGCATCGGGCTGGCCGCCGCGCGGGCCCGCGTCGGCGTGCTCACCGGCCTCGACGTGAGCGAACTCATCCAGGCTCACGACCCGGGGGCCCTCGCCGCCCTGCGCGAACTCGGCCACTGGATCGGGCAGGCCAGTGCCAGCCTCGCTGCGATTCTCGATCCCCAGCTCTTCGTGATCGGCGGCGGGGTCGCCCAGGCGGGCGACCTGCTCCTCGACCCCATCCGGCAGTCTTTTCTCGACAATCTGCCGGCCCGCGGCTTTCACCCCGAGCCGGAGTTCAGGATCGCCGAACTCGTCAACGACGCCGGGGTCGTGGGCGCTGCCGACCTCGCGAGACTGTACGCCGCAGAGATCTGACCCGAGAAGCGAAGAAGGAACACGATGTTCTACTGGATCATGAAGAACCTGATCGCGGGGCCGATCGTGCTCACGATCTTCCGGCCGTGGATCCGAGGGCTCGAGAACGTGCCCCGCACGGGCGGCGCCATCCTGGCGAGCAACCACCTGTCGTTCATCGACTCGGTCATTCTTCCCCTGGTGCTGTCACGGCGCGTGTCTTTCCTCGCCAAAAGCGACTACTTCACGGGCAAGGGCATCAAGGGCGCTCTCGTTCGAGGCTTCTTTCTCGCGACCGGCCAGTTGCCGATCGACCGGTCGGGGGGCAAGGCGTCGGAGGCCTCGTTGAACACGGGCCTCGGAGTGCTGGGCCGCGGGGATCTTCTGGGAATCTACCCGGAGGGCACGCGCAGCCCCGACGCCAAGATGTACCGCGGCCGCACCGGGGTCGCGCGCATGGTCCTCGAAGCCGGCGTTCCCGTCATTCCCGTGGCGATGATCGACACGCACAAGGTCATGGCGATCGGCACGAAGGTGCCGAAGATTCGGCGAGTTGGCGTGATCATTGGCGAGCCGCTAGATTTCTCTAGGTTCGAGGGACTGGAATCGGATCGATTCATCCTTCGAAGCGTCACCGATGAGATCATGTACGAACTGCAGCGGCTCTCAGGCCAGGAATATGCAGACGTGTACGCGACTTCGGTAAAGGAGAAACGGGCGAGCGTCGCCCGTTGACGCGACCGGCCCGGTGGGCTCTCGGTTCGCGATCGACACGAAGACATAAGATACGGAACCCGCACGTGGTAGATCCAACCGAACTGGTCGTTCAAGCAGATGAGTCTGTGATCGCCGGGTTGGACTATTGGCGTGGGCTTCCCGTGAAGCAGCAGCCGTCGTGGCCCGACGGCGTTGCAGTCGAGTCCGCCTCGGCCGAGATCGCCGGCCTGCCTCCGCTCGTGTTCGCGGGCGAGGTCGACAATCTGCGCGATCGCCTCGCCGTGGCAGCGCGTGGTGAGGCCTTCCTGCTCCAGGGAGGCGATTGCGCGGAGACATTCTCGGGCGCCACGGCGGAACAGATCCGCAATCGCGTCAAGACCGTGCTTCAGATGGCCGTCGTCCTCACCTACGGCGCCTCGATGCCCGTCATCAAGATGGGTCGCATGGCCGGCCAGTTCGCCAAGCCGAGATCGAGCGACACGGAGACACGCGGATCTGTCACCCTTCCCGCCTACCGTGGCGACATCGTCAACGGATACGACTTCACTCCGGAGTCTCGAGTGGCGGATCCGCGTCGGCTCGTGCAGGGCTACCACACGGCCGCGTCCACGCTCAACCTGATCCGCGCCTTCACGCAGGGAGGCTTCGCCGACCTGCGGCAGGTGCACGACTGGAACAAGGGATTCACCTCGAATCCCGCCAACGTGCGCTACGAGCAGCTCGCCCGCGAGATCGACCGCGCGGTCAAATTCATGATCGCCTGCGGTGCCGACTTCGAAGCCCTGAAACGCACCGAATTCTTCGTGAGTCACGAGGCGCTGCTCTTCGATTACGAGCGCCCCATGACCCGCATCGACTCGCGCACGGGAACGCCGTACAACACGTCGAGTCACTTCTTGTGGATCGGCGAGCGAACTCGCGATCTCGATGGTGCCCACGTCGACTTTCTCAGTCGCGTGCGCAACCCGATCGGTGTCAAGCTGGGCCCCGCGACATCGGGTGACGACATGCTGCGCCTCATCGACAAGCTCGACCCGAATCGCGAGCCTGGGCGACTCACGTTCATCACGCGCATGGGTGCCGGCAAGGTCCGCGATGCGCTGCCGCCGCTGCTCGAGACGATCAAGTCGGCCGACGCGACGCCGCTCTGGGTGACCGACCCGATGCACGGCAACGGCCTGACGACCCCGACCGGCTACAAGACGCGGCGATTCGACGACGTGGTCGACGAGGTCAAGGGATTCTTCGAGGCGCACCGTGCCGCGGGAACTCATCCCGGCGGCATCCATGTCGAGCTGACGGGCGACGATGTCACGGAGTGCCTCGGCGGCTCCGAGCACATCGACGAGGCCGACCTGGCGACCCGCTACGAGTCGTTATGCGACCCACGCCTCAACCACATGCAGTCGCTCGAACTCGCGTTCCTCGTGGCCGAGGAACTCGGCGAGGCCCGCAAAGCCTGAGGTGCGAGTGTCAGCCGAACCGGAGGTCGACCTCCAGGGAGATCGTTGACCCCCGGGGAACACTGGTCCCGGCTGCGGGATCACTGCTGCTCACAATCGTCTTGATGGGCGCAACTACCAGGTCGACACCCGTGGGGCCACTCGCGAGTAATCCAACGTCCGCAAGCATGGTCTTCGCTTCGCTCCACGATTTGCCGACGACATCCGGAACCGTGACGGGCTCGGGCCCACGGGAGACCTGAAGCGACATCGTGTCGCCGGGGTGCACCGTGTCGGCAGGAGCGATGGCCTGGATCACGCGGCCCTCGTCGATGGAATCGCTGTAGACCTGCTCGCCGGAGGCGGCGGATAGGCCGACGGCCTGCAGCGCGGCGGTCGCCTCGTCGACACTCTGATTCGACACATCGGGAATGGATCCGGCGGACACGAGCAGCGAGACGGGCTGGGCCTCGCCGTAGACGACGCCTTCAGTGGACCCACCGGTGGCCAGGCTCGCGCCGTCGGCGCCGTAGGCGTCGAGAACGATTCCGGCCGCGGCGTCGCCCGAGAACACCTGCGACACATCGCCGAGCGCGAATCTGGCCTGTTCGAGTGCTTGTTGCGCGGCGGTCTGGTCTGCGCCGATCACCTGCGGCAGCGGCAGCTGAGCCGGACCCGTCGACACGATGAGGGTGACGGGGGAATCTCGCGCCACATGTGCGCCCGAGGATGGATCCGTTGCGACGACCGTGCCGGCGGGCACCACGATGCTCGACTGGTCGGCACGGGTGACGACGACGCCGAGCTTTTCGAGGGTCGACTGCGCGGCATCCGGAGCCTGCCCGGCGACATCGGGGATGGTCAGCTGGGCGCCCGGGCCGATGCCGAAGTACCATCCGGTGCCGCCGGCCAACGCGACAAGAAGAACGATGATGCCGGCCAACCAGAACCCGCGACGGCGGCGAACTGCAACCGAGGCCCTGAGTCGATCGGATGACGCGGGTTGCGCGGCGCTGCGGGCGACGGCGGGCTGCGGCGCCTTCTGCGCTCGGGGTGCCCGCGTCGGAGCGGTGAGCAGAGACGTGGGCCCTGTCTTGTGAAAGGCCTGTGTCTTCTGAAAGGCCTGTGTCTTTTGAAAGGCCTGTGTCTGGGCCGAAGCGATGTCGGGATTGAGGGCGGCGGGCATCACCACGGTTCGTTGGACGCCCGTCGTCGCCGCGTGGGTCGCCGACATCGTCTGTTCGGTGAGCCGGAGTTGTTCGAGCATGATCCGGCCGTCGGTCGGACGATCGGCGGGGTCTTTTGCCGTCGCCCACAGCACGAGCTCGTCGAGATCGCGAGGCACCGACGAATTGACGGCACTCGGCCGGGGAACCTGGTCGTTGGCATGCTGGAAGGCGATCTGCATGGGCTGGTCGCCGATGAAGGGCTGGGCCCCCGTGAGCATCTCGTACATCATGATTCCGGCGGCGTAGATGTCGCTCCGGGCGTCGGCCGTGCCCCGGGTGAGGAGTTCGGGGGAGAGGTACGCGATGGTGCCGAGCAGAGCCTGGCCGGTGGCCGTATTCGCCGACGTCGCCCGCGACAGGCCGAAGTCGCCGATCTTGATGCGGCCGTCATCGGCCAGCAGCACGTTCTCGGGCTTGAGGTCGCGGTGCACGATGCCCGCCTTGTGGGCTGCTGCGAGACCGCCGAGGACCGCATCCATGATGTCGAGGGTCTGCTCGGTCGTCAGCGTTCCGTAGTCTTTGAGCAGGTCCCGCAGCGTCATGCCCGGCAGGTACTCCATGACGAGGTACGCCATGTCGGAGTCTTGCCCCTGATCGAAGACGTTCACCACGTTGGGGTGGGCGAGGCGTGCGGCGGATCGAGCCTCTTGAACGAAGCGCTCTTTGAAGTTGGATTCGTCGGCGAGGTGCCCGTGCATGATCTTGATGGCCACGCGGCGTTCGAGTCGCAGATCTGTGGCCAGGTACACCGTGGCCATGCCGCCCCGGGCGATCCGCGACCGCACCTGGTACCGACCGTCGATGAGACGACCGATCATAGGGTCAGTGGGCGCGGTGGTCACGGATGAAGTTTAGAGAACAGCGGCTGCGGAAGCCGGGATAGACATGATGAAGATCCGGACCGGTCGATGATGCCGTCGAGTTCAGCTCGCGAGCCCGTCTCGATCAGCGACGTTCTCGGCCGACGGCCATTCGAGGTCGTCGGGGATCGGGTCGAGCCGGATCACCTGCCCGAGAAAGATGGGCGTCTTCCAGCTCAGGCCGTTCTGGGCGAGAACGTGGGCGGTGGGGAGGCCATGGCGGATCGCGATCTCGCTCACGGTGTCGCCGAGTTCGACGCGGTAGGAGGGCTCGTCTGCCGCCTCGGTCGCGTCTGCGGCCGACGCCGCGCCCGGGTCTCGCCGGCGACTCGATGCTGACACGACCTTGGATGCCACGAGTCCGATCACGACGAAGGGAAACGCGACGAACGCGACAACCGAGCGGGGTGGCTTCGAACGCGCACGTCGGACGCCGCGGCTCGGTGACCTCGTCATAGCGGCCGTGCACCTCGCAATTCTCGTTTCACTCGTACCCCCAACAGTTCCACGGATGCCGGTGGTCGTCAACGGCGCGCTCGGCCGGCAATGGCGCGGCGGATAACGATGCGATATCGGCCATGGGGTGACGCGGTCACGCCGGGTCGTGGCAGGCTTGCTGCGTGAGTGAAAACGCCCCCGCCAGAACCTGGTTGACCATCCCGGATGTCGCCGAACTGTTCGGATCGACCCCGGGTCGAGTTCGAAAGCTGATCGAGGAGCATTCGTTGCTCGCGATCCGTCGAGACAAAGTCCTTGTCGTGCCCGACGTCTTCGTGCGCGACGGCGAACCTCTTCCCGAACTGCGGGGAACGATCATCGTTCTTCTCGACTCCGGGTTCACGGTCGACGAGTCGATGCGGTGGCTGCTCGAGGTGGAAGATTCACTCGGGGTCGCGCCGATCGATGCGCTTCTGGCCGGGCGCAAGGCCGAGGTGCGACGAGTGGCGCAGGCCCTGGCCTGATGGTGCTGGAGCGGGTCGCCAGGCCTCACGACCGCCGCTAGGCCGAACGGTCGGTGAGCAGGCGAGCCAGCTGTTCGAGCTCCGACGCGGCGGCGGGCTCGAGTCGTGCGAGCCGCAGGGCTTCGAGCGCTTCGGCCGTGTAGGTAGAGATCGACCGCTCTGCGCTCTCGAGCGCACCGCTGGACTCGATCTGCTTCTGAAGGTCTGAGATGGCCGCCTCGTCGAGGTCGGTTCTGCCGAGGGAGTGATCGAATGCGGCTCGCTGCGCGTCGTCCATTCCCTGCCGCGCGAATGCAACGAGAACGGTGCGCTTTCCCTCTCGGAGATCGTCGCCGGTGGGCTTGCCGGTGACGACGGCGTCTCCGAACACACCCAGCACGTCATCGCGTAGTTGGAAGGCGAGTCCGAGCGGAAGGCCGAATCGGCGGAGAGAATCCACCTGCGTCGCGGAGCCGCCGCCGATGAGCGCACCCAGGGCAAGGGGAGCCTCGACGCTGTACTTGGCCGATTTGAAGGTCATCACGCGCTGGGCTCGGCTGATCGTGTCGGAATCGGACACGGTGGGCCAGGCGTTCTCCTCGAGGATGTCGAGGTACTGACCCGCAGTGACCTCGGTGCGCATCCGATTGAACTCGGCCCGGGTCGACCGGGCGCTCTGCCTGTCGGCGAGAAGGTCGAGCGCCGAGTCGACGAGCTCGTCGCTCCAACCCAGGAGCAGGTCCCCGTGCAGGATCGCGCTTGCTCGGCCGAACGAGTGTGCAGAACCGGCGAACCCCGCCTGCGCGTGCACGTCGGCGAATCGGATGTGTGCCGCCGGCATGCCGCGGCGCGTGTCGGAATTGTCGATGATGTCGTCATGCACGAGGGCCGCCGCGTGGAACACTTCGAGCGCGGCGGCGAGCGTGACAACGGCCCGTTCCCTCTCGGGATCCAGAGACGTCGAGATGCTTCGCCACCCCGCAATGCAGAACCTCGCTCGAAACCGCTTGCCGCCGCTGAGAAGATACCGGGAGAAGTTCGTAAAGGCGGCTAGTTCGCCGGCGATTGCAGCCAGAATAGGTTCACGAGACGCGAGAAATTCTGCGATTTCGGTGTCGACCTGGCTGACCAGCTGCGTGCGTTGTGTCACGCGCCTAGCCTAGCCAGATGTGGGGCACTACAATCGCTTCAAGTACGACGCGTGTGACCGAGCCTGAGGTGAATAGGATGCCGCTTTCCGAGCAGGAGCAGAAGCTTCTAGATGAGATGGAGCGCAGTCTCTATCACAACGATGCCGATTTCGTCTCGGCCGTCAATGCGAGTAGGGGCAGACTCAACTACGGCGCCCTCGTACTGGGCATTCTGCTCGCGGTCGTGGGCCTGGTCGTCGTCATCGTGGGCGTCATCACCCACTTCCTGATCGTCGGCCTCGTCGGATTCGTCGGAATGTTTGCCGGTGTGCTTCTCGCCCTTCGGCCGAGCAAGGCTGCCGCGGGTCGCACCGCGTCGGGGCCGCGAACCGCGGCCTCACCCAGCGGCACAGCGTCCAAGACCAATCTCATGGACAGGCTCAACGAGCGTTGGGACAAACGCCAGGATCGCGAGGAGTAGGCCGAGCGCCGCCTTCTCCCACAGACCTCCACATCAGGGGCCGACCTTCGGGTCGGCCCCTTTTTTTGTCGTCTGCGAACGCCACAGAACAGCGAGAACGTGATCGCGTTACTCCCTTTTCCTCCACCGCATAGAAGCCTGTAACCGCGCCGAATACAGGGCGCCCGGAATGGGGATGTAGCTCAAATACGTTGTCTGGTGGTGCAAAGTGGAGTAACGTGGAGGAATACCCAGCACCTGGCCGGATTCGAGGGGGAGAAAGGACGATGTTCCTTGGCACGTACGCTCCCAAGCTCGACGACAAAGGGCGAATCATTCTTCCGGCGAAGTTCCGCGACGAGCTCGAGGGCGGAGTCGTGCTGACCCGGGGCCAGGAGCACTGCGTCTACGTCTTCAGCACGGCCGAGTTCGAAGAACTGCACAGCAAGATCCGGCAGGCACCGGTCACGAGCAAGCAGGCGCGCGACTACATGCGCGTCTTCCTTTCGGGGGCCGATGCGTCGATTCCCGACAAGCAGAACCGCGTCAGCATTCCTGCGCACCTGCGCAGCTACGCCGGCCTCGAGCGCGAGCTCGTCGTCATCGGAGCCGGGTCGCGGGCCGAGATCTGGGATGCGGAAGCCTGGAACATCTACCTGGCCGCCCAAGAGGCCGCGTTCTCCGAGACCGACGAGGAGGTGATTCCCGGCCTTTTCTAGTCGTTCCGCGTGACTCCCACCCGTTCCTCGCCCTGGCACACTTCCCCGGTGCCAGGTCGGAATGGATGGGGATCAGGCAGAACGAACAGGTCGACACAGCTATGGACGACGTCACACGAATCCACACGCCCGTCATGCTCGAACGGTGCATCAGCGTGCTCGGCCCTGCGCTCGAGCGGCCCGGCGCCGTGCTCGTCGACACGACCCTGGGCCTGGGCGGTCACGCCGAGGCCTTCCTCACCCGATTCCCCGAACTCATCCTCGTCGGCCTCGATCGCGACACGCAGGCGCTGGCGCTCGCCGAAGGCCGGCTGAAGCCGTTCGGCGAGCGCGTGCACCTGGTGCACTGCGTCTACGACCAGATCGGGGCGGCGCTCGAGGGCCTTCGAATCCCGACGGTCGATGGCGTGCTGTTCGACCTCGGCGTCTCGAGCATGCAACTCGACCGTGCGGAACGCGGATTCGCCTACTCAAAAGACGCTCCTCTCGACATGCGAATGGACCAGGAGTCGCCGCTGACGGCCGAGATGATCCTCGCCGAGTACTCGGAGTTCGACCTTCGTCGCATCTTCCGTGACTACGGCGAGGAGAAACTCGCCGACCGCTACGCGCGACGCATCGTGCAGCGACGCGCCGAGCATCCCCTCGCCCGCTCCGCCGACCTCGTCGACCTCCTCCAGCAGGCGACCCCGGCGGCGCTGTCTCGTGCCGGTCATCCGGCCAAGCGCGTCTTCCAGGCGCTCCGCATCGAGGTCAACCAAGAGTTGAGCGTGCTCGAGCGGGCCGTACCCGCCGCCATCGGTGCGCTTCGGGTGGGCGGTCGCATCGTCGTGATGTCGTACCAGTCGCTCGAGGACCGCATCGTCAAGCGCGCACTCCAGGCGCTGACCGTCTCGACGGCTCCTCCCGGCCTGCCCGTCGAGTTGCCGCAGCACAAGCCCGAACTCTCCCTGCTCGTGCGCGGCGCCGAACTGGCGACCGACGAGGAGAAGGCCGAGAACCCCCGTGCCACCCCTGTTCGTTTCCGAGCCGCAGAACGCATCAGGAGTGCCTCATGACGAACCTGGCACCTGTTCCCCTCCCGCGATTCGGCGTTCCCGCTCCCGCCGACGATTCCCTCGTCGAACCGCGACGTCGGTGGCTGGCGCCGGCACCCGACAGGATGCCCCGCCGGCGGCAGCGGCCGCGCATCGTGTACGCGGCCGTGGCCATCGGCGGAATCGGGGTCATCGCCCTCGCCCAACTGCTGCTGAGCATCGGGCTCTCCGATGGGGCCTACCAGATCTCATCGCTGCAGTCGCAGCAGAAAGATCTGGCCCGCACGAACCAGGCTCTCACCGAGCAGCTGACCGCCTACTCGTCACCGCAGAACCTGGTGCAGAATGCGCAGGCGTTGGGTATGGTCGCCAACGGCAACACCGTCTACCTGCGCCTCTCCGACGGCGCCGTGCTGGGCTCGCCCACGTCCGCGACCGCGGCGAACGCACCGATCTCCGCCAACCAGTCGCTGGTTCCGAACTCGCTGCTGCAGCCCGATCAGGTGATCGCGGCTGCTGTTCCGGATGCGGCGAGCGCGCCTTCGACCGTCACACCCGACCCGACAGTACCGTGGCAGGGTGCTCTTCCTTCTCCGCAGACGCACTGACCGACCGGTGACCTCGTCACCAGCCGAATGAAAGGCCGCACGTGACCGCGACGACCACCAGGACAACCCGGGGACGCGTGACCATCGCGGTGCTCATCATCGTGGCAGTGGTGTCGGTGTTCGTCGTGCGCCTCGTCGACATCCAGATCGTGCAGGCAGACGGCCTGAACGCGACGTCGCTCGCGAGCCGTTCCGACAGCACGGTCACGCTCGGCACGCGCGGCGACATCGTCGACGCCAACGGCGTCGTCCTCGCCACTAGCATCCTGCGCTATGCCATCGAGGCCGACCCGTCTGCTGTCGACGAATTCACGCGGCCAGCCGGCGACGGCTCCGAAGACGAGGTCGATGTGAGCGCAGAGCAGGCGATCGCCGAGCTGGCAGCCGCCATGGGGCTCGATCCCGCGGTAATCACGGCGATCCTCACAGCCGACGAGTCCTCGCGCTACGCGCTGATCTCGAAGTCGGTCGACGTGACCACCTACAACGCCATCCGCGCTCTCGACATCCCCTGGCTCTACTACAAGGCCGACCAGTCTCGCACCTATCCCGACGGCAGCGTTGCGGGCAACCTCGTCGGCTTCGTCGGAGACGATGGGGCCGCACTCGCCGGCACCGAATTGACCCAGGACTCCTGCCTCGCGGGCTCGAACGGCAGCGAGATCACGGAGACGGGTGAGGACGGCGTCGCGATTCCCGGGTCGACCGTGACCGTCACGGACGCGGTCGACGGAGGCGACGTTCAACTCACGATCAACAGCGACCTGCAGTACTTCTCCCAGGAGGCTCTGGCTCAGCGCGTCACCGAGGTCGGGGCCGAATCCGGCACTGTTGTCGTGACCGAGGTCAAGACGGGCAAGATCCTCGCGGCCGCCGAATACCCCACGGTCGATCCGAACAACATCGACGGCACCGATCCGGCCTATCGAGGGGCGAAAGTGTTCAGCGACCCCTTCGAGCCCGGATCGACCTTCAAGTCGATCACGGCCGCCTCCCTGATCGACGCCGGTGTCGCGACCCCGAACAGCCAGGTGCTCGCACCCTACGAATACCGCTCCGGCGACGCGGTCATCCACGACTCGTTCTTTCACGCGCCGATGCGCTGGACGTTGACCGGAGTCATCGAGCAGTCGTCGAACACGGGCATCTCGATGCTCAGCAACAACATGTCCGTCGACGCGCGGTGGGACTACATGAACAGGTTCCACCTGGGCACGGCGACGGAGGTGGGGTTCGTCGGCGAGGACTCGGGCGACATCCTGCCCGGCGATGTCAGCGGCCCGACGCAGCTCGACGACCAGACCATCTACAACACCACGTTCGGCCAGGGACTCACAGTAACTGCCGTGCAGATGGCGAGCGCATACCAGGCCATCGCGAACAACGGCGTGCGGATGCCCGTGCAGCTCTTCGAAGGATGCCGGCACGACGACGGCACGGTCACAGACGCCCCGCCGGCGTCGACGGGGGAGCAGGTCATCTCGCCGCAGGCGGCCCAGGAGACGGTGCACATGATGGAGTCGGTGGCCACCACGGGCTACGCGGCCAGCGCCCTGAAGATCCCTGGCTACCGTGTGTCTGCCAAGACGGGAACCGCCGAGATGAGCGACGGGTCCGGAGCCTACGGCGGCGCGTACCTGACCTCGATGGCGGGTATGGCACCCTCGGATGATCCGCAGTACGTGGTTTCGGTGACCATCCGGAAGCCCGTTACCATTACATCTGGACTGGCCGCAGCGCCGGTCTTCCAGAAGGTACTGTCACAGGTGCTGAAGACGTATCGGGTGCAACCTTCGACGGTTCCCGCGCCCGACCTGCCCACCACTTATTGAATGAAGGAGTCATCTGTGCCGGATCGGGTTTCGCAGGGACTGCGCCCGGAACATCCGATCGCACGGTCGCTCTCCCAGCTCGTGGCCGACTTCGGGCTTGAGCACATCGGCGAGTTCGCTTCAGACTCCGTGACCGGAATCAGCCTGACGTCGCGCGACATCGTTCCCGGCGACCTCTATGTGGGCCTTCCGGGTCGCAACGTGCACGGCGCGACGTTCGCCCAGGCCGCCGCCGATGGCGGGGCGGTCGCCGTCCTGACCGACCCCGAGGGCGCCGAGCTCGCGGCGGGAAGCGGCCTTCCTGTGATCGTCACTCCGCAGCCACGGGAGGCCCTCGGTGCCGTGTCAGCCTGGATCTACCGCACCCTCGACGATCCCCCCACGCTATTCGGCGTCACGGGTACCAACGGCAAGACGTCCGTCACGTACATCCTCGACGCGATCCTCTCCCAACTCGGCATCGTCGCGGGCTTCAGCACGACGGCCGAGCGCGGAATCGGCGAGCTGCGCATCGCCAGCACCCTGACGACGCCCGAGGCGACCGAGGTGCACGCCCTGCTGGCCCGCATGCGCGAGGCCGAGGTGCGCTCGGTGATCATCGAGGTCTCGGCCCAGGCGCTGACCCGCCACCGCATCGACGGCATCGTCTTCGACGTGGTGGGCTTCACGAATCTCACGCACGACCATCTCGACGACTACGGCCGTATGGACGACTACTTCGAGGCCAAACGCGAACTCTTCGAGCCTCATCGTGCCCGTCGGGGAGCGGTGCTCGTCGACGGCGAATGGGGCGCGCGACTCGCGGAGGAGTCGAGAATACCTGTCGCCACGATCTCGACTCGGCAGGGCATCCCGGCCGACTGGCAGGTCACCATCCTCGACGAGACCGTCGATCTCACCCGGTTCACCATCGAAGGGCCCGACCACCGGTCCATCACGACGAGTATCCCCATCCTGGGCCGCTTCATGGCCGAGAACGCGGCCCTCGCGATAGTGATGCTCGTCGAATCGGGCTACGACCTCGAGGCGATCGCCCACGTGCTCGGCAGAGACGGAGGCATCGACGCTTTCGTGCCCGGTCGCGCCGAGAGAGTCTCGGCAGAGACGGGTCCGCGGGTGTACATCGACTACGGTCACAGCCCGGATGCGTTCCAGAGCGCGCTCGAGGCGCTCCGCCGCGTCACCGCTGGCCGAGTGATCATGGTGTTCGGCGCCGATGGCGACAGAGACACGACGAAGAGAGCCGATATGGCGTCGATCGCCGCCCGGCTCGCCGACGTCGTCGTCATCACCGACTACAACCCGCGCTTCGAAGACCCGGCATCGATCCGGGCCGTTCTTCTGGATGCCGCCCGGGCAGCTCGGGCAGACGTCGAACTCTACGAGGTCCCCGACCCGAGGCTCGCGTTCCGCCAGGCTCTCTCGGTGGCCGGCGACGGCGACGTCATCCTTCATGCAGGCCCCGGCCACGAAAACTACCAGGAAGTCGCGGGCGAGAAGATTCCCTACTCCGCGCGCGATGAGGCACGGCTCGCCCTGCAAGAATTCGGATGGCTCTGACCCCATGCTTCACCTCACACTTCACGACATCGCCGGCATCACCGGCGGCAGGCTCATCGTCCCCGATGCGGTCAGGGTGGCGGGCATCGGGCCCGAGACCGTCGTTTCCGGCCTGGTCGACACCGATTCACGCGAGATTCGCCAGGGCGGCATCTTCGTGGCCAAGCCTGGCGAATTCAGTGACGGGTTTCTCTTCATCGACAAGGCTGTGTCTGCCGGCGCTGCCCTGGTCATAGCCGAGCGGCCGGCTGAGGCCCTCGTGGCGCAGGTCATCGTCGACGACGCCGTTCTGGCTCTGGGCGCACTCGCGACCGAGGTGGTTCGTCGAGTACGCGAGCACGGGGTGCTGCGGATCGTCGGAATCACCGGGTCGAACGGCAAGACGACGACCAAGAACCTGCTTCGAACGATTCTCGAGACCGAGGGCGAGACCGTCGCGCCGCGCGACTCGTTCAACAACGAGGTCGGCGCCCCCCTCACGATGCTCAAGCTGACGCCGTCGACCCGCTACCTCGTCGCCGAGATGGGCGCATCCGGCCCGGGCGAGATCACGCGCCTCGTTCGCATGGCCAAGCCCGACGTGGGCGTCGTTCTCACCGTCGGGCTGGCGCACGCCGGCGAATTCGGCGGCATCGCCACGACGCTGGCCACCAAGACCGAGATGGTGTCCGACCTCGTACCGTCGGATGTCGCAATTCTGAACATCGACGACGCCCGGGTCGCCGGGATGGCCGACAAGACCGCCGCGAGAGTGGTGTGGTTCGGCCTCGACGAGCGGGCTGCCGTACGAGCACACGAGGTATCGGCTCACGCCGCGGGCACGGACTTCGTACTGACGCTCGCGTCGGGCGACAGCCGTCGTGTGCGGTTTTGCGTTCTCGGCGAACACCACGTGATGAACGCCCTGGCGGCAGCCGCGGCCGCCGAGAGTCTCGGCGTCGGAATCGACCGCATCGTCGACGCGCTGCAGACCGTGACGCGTGCCGAGCGCTGGCGGATGGAGGTGCTCGGAGGCCGCGACAACGTGACCGTCATCAACGACGCCTACAACGCCAGCCCCGACTCGATGGTCGCCGGTCTCAAAACGCTGGCCCAGATAGCGACGCCCGCGTCGCGCAAGATCGCCGTGCTCGGCGAGATGAGTGAGCTCGGGGAGTTCTCCCTCGAAGAACACGACCGCATCGGGCGAATGATCGTGCGGCTCGGCATCGAGAAGCTCGTCGTGGTGGGCGAGGGCGCGCGTGCGCTCCACCTCGCCGCGACGCACGAGGGATCCTGGGATGGCGAGTCGCAATTCGTGAACACCGCCGATGAGGCCTTCGACGTGATCGCACCCGATCTGCGGTCGGGCGACATCGTCTTCGTCAAGTCATCGAACTCCGCCGGCCTGCGCTTCCTCGGCGATCGACTGGGGGCGCTGTTCGCATGATCACCCTGCTTGCCGCCGGTTCCCTGTCCATGGTGTTCACCCTCTTCATGACCCCTCTTTTCATCCGACTTTTTAAACGGCTCGCGTGGGGCCAGTTCATCAACATGGACGGCCCGGAGACACACCACGTCAAGCGCGGAACGCCGACCATGGGCGGAATCGTCATCGTGCTCGCCACGCTCTTCGGGTACTTCATCGCGCTCCTGCTCACCCAACGCGGCATCTCCATCTCCGCGCTGCTGGTGCTCTTCTTGATGGTCGGCCTCGGCATCGTCGGGTTCATCGACGACTTCATCAAGACGCACCGAAAACGAAGCCTCGGGCTCGGCCCCGTCGCCAAACTCGTCGGCCAGATCGTCGTCGGGATCGTCTTCGCCCTCCTCGCACTCAATTTCCGCGACGAGAACGGCCTGACCCCTGCGTCGACGGCGATCTCGGTCGTGCGTGACACCCATATCAACTTCACGATGCTCGTCGTGCCCGCCATCGTCGTCATCGCGTTCGTGGTGTGGGTCTGCGTGATCGTCATGGCGACCTCCAACGGCGTCAACCTCACGGATGGCCTCGACGGACTGGCGCCCGGGTCGAGCATCCTCGCCATCGGCGCGTTCGTCTTCATCGGCTTCTGGCAGGACAGCCAGAACTGCTTCAACCCCCAGATCGATCCCGACGTGCTGGGCAAATGTTACGAAGTTCGCGACCCGATGGATCTGGCCATCGTCGCCGCCGCCATCGTGGGCGCGCTCATCGGATTCCTCTGGTGGAACACCAACCCGGCGAAGATCTTCTTGGGCGACACCGGATCGCTCGCACTGGGGGGCGCACTCGCCGCCCTCGCCATCCTGAGCCGCACCGAGCTGCTGCTCGTCGTCATCGGTGGAATCTTCGTGATCGTCGCCGGCCAGGTGGTCATCCAGCTCAGCTACTTCAAGCTCACTCGCGGCAAACGCATCTGGTTGGCGAGCCCGCTACACCATCACTTCGAGGTGAAAGGCTGGGCCGAGGTCACCATCGTGGTGAGGTTCTGGATCATCGCCGGACTCCTCGTCGCGGCGGGAGTGGGGACGTTCTACCTCGAGTGGATCTCGCGATGACCGGGGCCCGCACCGACAGGGTGCTCGGACTCACGAGCTGGAACGCCGACTGGTCGGGCCTGCGGGTCGGCGTCCTGGGGCTCGGCGTCACAGGCTTCTCCGTGGCCGACACGCTGGCGGAGCTCGGGTCTCGCGTGCTCGTCGTCGCCGAAAAGGTCGACGACCGCTACCGGCTCATGCTCGAGGTGATCGGCGCCGACCTCGTGCAGGCGACGCCCCTCGCGTTTGTGCCGCACGAGCTCGAATCGCTGGACCCCGAACTCCTGGTCGTATCCCCGGGATTCCACCCGGATCATCCGGTCATCGGCTGGGCCACCGATCGCGGGATCCCCGTGTGGGGCGACGTCGAACTGGCCTGGAGGCTGCGAGACAAGGTCGGCACCCCCGGCGCGGGCAGTACCCCCGCCGAGTGGATCGCCGTGACCGGAACCAACGGCAAGACGACGACCGTGCAGCTCACGGCGGCCATGCTCGCCGCAGGAGGATTGCGGGCGGCTCCCTGCGGCAATATCGGCGTTCCGGTCCTCGACGCGGTCCGCGATCCCCAGGGGTTCGACGTGTTCGTCGTCGAGCTGTCGAGCTACCAGCTCCACTCCACGTCGAGCATGTCGCCGTGGGCTGCAGTGTGCCTCAACGTCGCGGAAGACCACCTCGACTGGCACGGCTCCATGCAGGCCTACGTCGCGGCGAAGGCCCGGGTCTACTCGAACACCCGGAGCGCATGCGTCTACAACCGGGGCGATGCCGTGACCCAGACGATGGTCGAAGAGGCCGAGGTCGTCGAGGGGGCACGCGCCATCGGATTCGACCTCGGAGTGCCCGGACCGAGCGACCTCGGAATCGTCGACGGAATCCTGGTCGACCGCGCGTTCCACGACGACCGGCGCAACTCTGCGCTCGAGATCACCACGGTGTCCCGGTTGGCGGCGACAGGCCTCGGAGCTCCCCACACCGTCGCCGATGTGCTCGCGGCGACGGCGCTCGCCCGAAGCGTCGGGGTGCCGATGGCTGCCATCCGAACCGCCCTCGATTCGTTCCATCTCGATCGTCATCGCATCGAGGTCGTCGAGACCCGCGACGAGATCACCTGGGTCGACGACTCGAAGGCGACCAACCCGCATGCAGCCGCCGCATCGCTTTCGGCATACCCGTCGGTGGTGTGGATCGCGGGAGGCCTGCTGAAGGGCGTCGACATCGAGCCGCTGGTTCGGGCACGCGCGGCGACACTGCGCGGGGTCGTTCTCCTCGGCGAGGATCGCACGGCACTCAGGCAGGCATTCCAGCGACACGCGCCGCACCTTCCCGTACGAGAGGTCACCGGCACCGAGACTAAGGGTGTCATGTCGGTCGCCGTCGAACTGGCCGCCGCACTCGCGGTGCCCGGTGACGTGGTTCTTCTGGCACCGGCGGCCGCATCGATGGACCAATTCACCGATTACTCCGACCGTGGCGACCGCTTCGCACACGCCGTGCGAAACTACCTGGGAGGCGATCCGGTTGACGGCGACACGACCGACAGTTCGGCCCCGGGGGCTTCGACCGCAGACGATTCCCCCCTCGACGGCGGGCGCGCAGACGACTTCACCGGTTCCGGCGACTGATCGGGGCCGTTCCGGCCGGAGCGCGCGCATCTCGTTGGGCCGCGTGCTCCAGCCCGAATCCCGCAGCTATTTCCTGCTGCTCGGAACGAGCCTGTTCCTGTTGCTCTTCGGCCTCGTCATGGTGCTGTCGTCGAGCTCGATCTCGTCGTATGCCGGGTCGCAGGGCTCCTTCGGCGTGTTCTGGCGTCAGGCCGTTTTCGCCATCGTCGGGGTTCCGCTGATGCTGATCATCTCGCAACTGCCCGTGCGGGTCTGGCGACGGTGGGCGTGGTTGCCGCTGGTCGTGGGTATCGGGCTCCAGCTGCTGGTGCTCACGACCCCGCTCGGCATCGAGGTCGGTGGCAACCGCAACTGGATCGGCATCGGCGGCTTCAACGCGCAGCCCTCCGAGCTGATCAAAGTCGGCCTCGTCGCCTGGCTCGGCGTGATCCTGGCGAAGAAGGAGCCGTATCTCGGTCGCTGGGGCCACGTTCTGGTGCCGGCGCTGCCGGTGGCCGGCGTCGGCATCGTGGTCGTCATGCTGGGAGGCGACCTCGGCACGGTCATGATCATGGCCGCCCTCGTGCTCGGCGCCCTCTTCTTCGCCGGCATCAGATTCAGGATGCTGGTGATTCCCGTGATCATCGGAGCCGTGCTCACCGTGATCATCGCCCTGTCGAGCTCCTCCCGGCTCTCGCGCATCGAGAACTTTCTCGGCATCGGCGCGGGCGACCAGACCGGACTCTCGTACCAGAACCAGCACGCCGACTGGGCGATGGCGGCCGGGGGGGTGTTCGGCGTGGGGCTCGGCAACAGCAAGGCCAAGTGGCTGTGGTTGCCCGCTGCAGACAACGACTTCATCTTCGCGATCATCGGAGAAGAGCTCGGGCTCATCGGCGCCGTCGTCGTCTTGGCTTTGTTCGTCGTCTTCGCTGTCTCCTTCCTCAGAATCGTACGATCCTCCACCGACCTGTTCTCCCGGGTCGTCACGGGTTCGGTTATGGTCTGGCTCATCGGCCAGGCGTTCGTCAACATCGCCGTCGTGCTCCAGGTGATTCCGGTTCTCGGCGTGCCGCTGCCGCTCATCTCGTCGGGAGGCTCGGCGTTGGTGACGACCCTCGTGGCTATCGGGCTCGTGCTGTCCATCGCGAGACAGGGCGACCGTCAGGGCGACCGTCTGGGCGACGCCCCGCGGCAGAAAGCGACCCGATGACCACCTACCTGCTCGCGGGAGGTGGCACCGCCGGCCATGTGAACCCGTTGCTCGCCACCGCCGATGAACTGCGACG
>NZ_CAXVWM010000168.1:0-8766 GCF_964263775.1 Agreia sp.
GAACGTGACGCAGGCGGTCGACAGCGGATGCCAGTTCATCCTGACGGTCGGCTACGAGCTGGCCGACGCGACGAGCGCCGAGGCGAAGGCCAATCCCGACGTGCACTTCGCCATCGTCGACGAGCAGGTCGACGGCGAGAATATCAAGCCGATCGTCTTCGACACGGCGCAGGCCGCCTTCCTGGCCGGCTACCTGGCGGCCGGAACGAGCGCGACCGGAAAGGTGGCGACCTTCGGTGGCGGCAACCAGCCTCCCGTGACCCTGTTCATGGACGGCTTCGTCGACGGCGTCGCGAAGTACAACGAGGTGCACGGCACCGCGGTGCAGGCGCTGGGTTGGAACAAAGACGCGCAGGACGGCGTGTTCACTGGCGACTTCGAAGACATCAACAAGGGCAAGGTCACGACGCAGGCGTTCATCGACCAAGGTGCCGACGTCATCCTTCCCGTCGCCGGACAGGTCGGAGAGGGCGCGGCCGCAGCGGCGCTCGAGAACCCGAACGTGTCGATCATCTGGGTCGACAACGACGGCTACGAGACGCTCCCGTCGTCGTACAAGCCGATCATCCTCACCAGCGTGCTGAAGAACACCGGAGACGCCGTCGTGCAGATCGTCGGAGACGACCTCGACGGCACGTTCGACAACGCGCCCTTCGTGGGAACGCTCGAAAACGGGGGAGTCGCCCTCGCGCCCTACCACGACAAGGCCGGCGCGGTGGCTCCCGCGCTGCAGGCCGAGCTCGACGGGCTGAAGATCGACATCGTGTCGGGTGCCCTCGAGGTCACCAGCCCGAGCACCCCGTAGCTCTCGCCGGCCGGTGGCGCCGCGCGGCGCCTCCGGTGTCGTGTTGGGCGCGCTCGCGCTGAACATTTCGGTGTTGTTTCGACGTGAACGCGTCTTTGTAACGACTGGGCGGCGATGCCGCCCGCGGGCCGCAACCCGCGCGTCACATTGGGTAACGTGAGAGACCACACAGCCCCTGCGCTCCGCCCTCTGCGGAGCAATCCTTGGAGGACATCTTGAGCAAGACCATTCGCCGCGCCGCCCTGGGTGGCATCGCCACCCTCGGGTTCGCCGCACTCCTCGCCGGTTGCGCGTCCGCGCCGGCCGAAACCGATTCCACCGACTCCGCCGAGGGCAGCATCGTTCCCTGCATGGTCTCCGACTCGGGCGGATTCGACGACAAGTCGTTCAACCAGGCGGGCTTCGAAGGGCTGAACGACGCCGCGAAGAAGCTGGGTGTCGAGGCGAACACCGTCGAGTCGAACGCCGAGACCGACTTCGCTCCCAACATCTCCAGCCTCGTCGACCAGGGCTGCACGCTCGTCGTCTCCGTCGGATTCGCGCTCTCTGCCGCGACCCTCGAAGCGGCCGAAGCCAACCCCGATGTGGAGTTCGCCCTGCTCGACGACGCCGCCGACGCCGACTTCGACGGAAAGCCCGACTTCGAGAACACCAAGCCGATCGTCTTCGACACGGCCAGCGCGGCGTTCCTCGCGGGCTACGCCGCAGCCGACTACTCCAAGTCGGGAATCGTCGCGGCCTGGGGCGGAATGAACTTCCCCACCGTCACGATCTTCATGGACGGCTTCGCGCAGGGCGTCAAGTACTACAACGAAGAGAAGTCCAAAGACGTCAAGGTTCTCGGCTACGACCTGGCCAACCCCGACGCCGCGACCTTCACCGGTGGCTTCGAGGCCAACGACGTCGCCAAGACGACGGCCCAGAACTTCATCGACCAGGGCGCAGACGTTCTGCTCCCCGTCGGCGGGCCGATCTACCAGAGCGCGGCCGTCGCCATCCAGGAGTCCGGCAAGGACATCTCCCTCGTCGGCGTCGACTCCGACCTCTACGAGAGCGACCCGGAGTACAAGGACCTCTACCTGACGTCGATCCTCAAGGGCATCAAGAGCGCTACCGAGGCCGTCGTCACCGACGCCGCCGCCGGCAGCTTCAGCAACGAGGCCTACGTCGGAACGCTCGAGAACGACGGAGTCGGCATGGCGCCGTTCCACGATTTCGAATCGAAGGTCAACGCATCGCTGCAGGGCGAGATCGATGACATCAAGGCGAAGATCGTCTCGGGTGACATCACCGTCACCTCGTACCTGAGCGAGTAGTCGCACCCAGCTCCACCCGCGTTAAATCGAGGGGCCAGCCATGGCTGGCCCCTCGAGCACGTTAAGCCCCCTCTTCACGCATCGACCATATGGGTAGATTGTCTCTATGAAGCTCGAACTCCGCGGCATCACGAAGCGCTTCGGCGCACTCACGGCCAACGACCACATCGACCTCACGATCGAGCCGGGCGAGATCCACTGTCTCCTCGGCGAGAACGGTGCCGGCAAGTCGACGTTGATGAACGTGCTCTACGGTCTCTACAAGGCCGAAGAGGGCGAGATCCTGCTCGACGACGTCGTGCAGCATTTCTCGGGACCGGGGGATGCCATGGCCGCCGGAATCGGCATGGTGCACCAGCACTTCATGCTCATTCCGGTGTTCACGGTCGCCGAGAACGTGATGCTCGGCCACGAGAAGACGAATGCCGCGGGCGTTCTCGACCTCGGGGCTGCGCGCGAGAAGGTGCGCGAGATCAGCGAAAGATTCGGTTTCCATGTCGATCCGGATGCGCTGGTCGACGATCTGCCCGTCGGCGTGCAGCAGCGGGTCGAGATCATCAAGGCCCTGTCGCGCGACGCGAAGGTTCTCGTGTTCGATGAGCCCACCGCCGTGCTCACGCCCCAAGAGACCGACGAGCTCATGACGATCATGAGGCAGCTGAAGGCGGCCGGCACATCCATCGTCTTCATCACGCACAAACTGCGCGAGGTGCGCGAAGTGGCCGACCGCATCACGGTCATCCGCCTCGGCAAGGTCGTCGGCGAGGCGTCGCCCACGGCGACGAACGCCGAACTGGCCTCGCTCATGGTCGGCCGCGCTGTCGAGCTGACCGTGCACAAAGACCCGGCCGCGCCCGGCGCAGACGCCTTCGTCGTCTCTCAGCTGTCGGTCATCGACCCCCACGGCCAGCTCGTCGTCAACAACGTGAGCTTCGACGTGCGAGCCGGCGAGATTCTCGCCATCGCCGGTGTGCAGGGCAACGGCCAGACAGAACTCACCGAGGCGATCATGGGTCTCCAGCCGCGCGTGCGCGGAGACATCACCCTCGATGGCAAGTCGATCCGTGGGCTCTCGGTGAAGCAGGTGCTCGCATCCGGAATCGGCTTCGTTCCTGAAGACCGCACAGAAGATGGTCTCGTGGGCGAGTTCACCATCGCCGAGAACCTCATGCTCGATCGCAGCGACGGGCCTCCGTTCGTCAAGGCGGGCACGCTTCAACTCAACTACCTGAACGAGTTCGCCGAGCAGAAGTCGCGCGAATTCGATGTGCGCAGCCAGGGCATCGCCACACCCGTCGGCCGCCTCTCCGGCGGAAACCAGCAGAAGGTCGTGCTGGCTCGAGAGCTCAGCCGCGACCTGCGTCTCTTTCTCGCCGCGCAGCCCACTCGGGGCATCGACGTCGGTTCCATCGAATTCGTGCACAAGCGCATCGTCGCGACCCGTGACTCCGGCATCCCCGTGATCGTCGTGTCGACCGAGCTCGACGAGGTCGTCGCACTCGCAGACCGCATCGCCGTGATGTACCGCGGCAGCATCGTGGGCATCGTTCCGGGAGACACGCCCCGCGACGTGCTCGGCCTGATGATGGCCGGCGAAGTGCCCGATTCCGTCACCTCCCCACCCGAAGGAGCGGCCGCGTGAGCCAGCCCGCAGTTCCACCCGGTGCATCCGGCCCACCCGTCACCGCCCCGCCCGCCCAGCCCGGCGCATCCGTCGAGGAGCCGCGCTGGCACGGCGTGATGCGCGAGATCGTCGGCGGCAGCGCCATGATCTCGGTGCTCGCCGTCGTGCTGGCGATGGTGGTCGGAGGAATTCTGATCGCCCTCACGGATGAGAAGGTGACGGCGGCGGCGGGGTACTTCTTCGCGCGCCCGGGCGACCTGTTCTCCGCACTCTGGGACTCGGTCTCCGGCGCCTACACGGCACTGTTCCAGGGGGCGGTCTACAACTTCCGTCGCCCGGGATTCATCGCCGGCATCAAGCCGCTGACCGAGACACTCACCTTCGCCACCCCGTTGATCGCGGCGGGCCTCGGCGTGGGCCTCGCCTTTCGCGTGGGCCTCTTCAACATCGGTGGCCGCGGCCAGATGCTCATCGCGGCGGCGTGCGCCGGCTGGGTGAGCTGGTCGTTCGAGCTTCCCTACGGGCTGCACCTCATCCTCGCCGTCGCGGCGGGCATCATCGGCGGCGCCGTCTGGGGCGGAATCGTCGGACTGCTGAAGGCCCGCACGGGCGCGCACGAGGTGATCGTCACGATCATGCTCAACTTCGTGGCCCTCTACCTCATCTCGTTCATGCTGAAGACGCCCGGCCTGCTGCAGGCCCCGGGGTCGAACAACCCGAAGACGCCGGCAGCGCTTCCCACGGCGGTCTTCCCCGACCTGCTCGGCCCGCAGTTCAACCTGCACTGGGGCTTCATCTTCGTGATCGCGGCCACGGTCTACGTCTGGTACCTGCTCAACCGCTCGAACCTCGGATTCCAGTTTCGGGCCGTGGGAGAGAACCCCAACGCGGCCCGGGTCGCGGGAATCGGCGTCAACAAGATGTACGTCTACGCGATGCTCTTCTCGGGCGGGCTCGTCGGCCTCGCCGGCGTCGCGCAGGTGCTCGGAACCGTCACGACGGGATTCAGCTCGGGCATCGACGCGGGCATCGGCTTCGACGCGATCACCGTGGCGCTTCTCGGGCGGTCGAGGCCCTGGGGCATCTTCTTCGCGGGCATCCTGTTCGGCGCGTTCAAGGCCGGCGGATTCGCGATGCAGGCCTCCGAGGGCATCCCCATCGACATCGTGGTCGTCATCCAATCCCTCATCGTGCTGTTCATCGCCGCGCCGCCGCTCGTGCGTGCGGTGTTCCGGCTGCCCAAGCCCGGCGGCATGAGCCTCAGACGCCCGCGCGCCGAGGCCGCGGCGGTGACCAAGTGAGCATCGACGATCCCCGAACAGGACGAGACGCAGTGAACGCCGAACGCCCCATCGTCGACGAGAACGTCAGCCGCGCCGAGCTGAAGACGCCTGTCGCCGACGCGCCCCTGCAGCACAACCACCCCGACTCGCTGCCGCCCGCGCTCGAGACGACCGTGGTCACGAGCTGGAAGGCGCCGAGCGCGTTCGGCATCTTCTCGATTCTCGCCATCCTGCTGTTCGTGGTCTTCGGACGCGAGGGAACGAGCGGGTTCCGTCTGTCGACCGATTCCGACTTCTTCCAGATCCCCACCCTGCAGGCGCCCACGCGTGCCGCCGGCATCGTGCTCACCGTTCTGATCGTGGCGCTGGCCGCGTACAGCGCATACCTCGTGTCGCGTCGTCGCCCGGTGCGGCTGTGGATCACAGTCGTGTTCGCCGTGCTGTTCCTCGTGGCCTTCCTCACGTGGGCGTCGGCGGGCGCCACGATCCCCGTTCCCGGCCTGCTGGTGGGCGCGGTCGGGCTGAGCGTGCCGCTCGTCTTCGGTGCCCTCGGCGGCGTCATCTCCGAGCGCGTGGGCGTGGTGAACGTGGCCATCGAGGGTCAGCTGCTCGCGGGGGCGTTCGTCTCTGCCATCGTCGCCTCTGTCACAGGCCAGCCCGTACTGGGACTCATCTCGGCCATGGCCGCGGGCGTGCTCGTGTCGTTCGTATTGGCGGCGTTCTCGATCAAGTACTTTGTCGACCAGGTCATCGTGGGTGTGGTGCTGAACGTGCTGGTCACCGGCCTCACGAGCTTCTTGTACTCGCAGGTGCTGTCGAAGAACACCGAGCTGCTGAACAACAGCGCTACCATCCGACTGCCGAGGCTTCCCATTCCCGGGCTCAGCGAGATCCCCATCGTCGGCCCGGTGCTGTTTCGGCAGACGATCATCGTCTACATTCTCTACGTCGCGGTCGCCGTGGTGTTCTTCGCGCTGTTCAAGACGCGCTGGGGCCTGCGCCTGCGCGCCGTGGGAGAGCATCCCCAGGCCGCAGACACCGTGGGCATCAACGTGGCCCGCACGCGGTTCTGGAACGTCTCGCTCGCAGGCGCCATCGCGGGTCTCGGCGGCGCGTACTTCACCATGGGCTCGGTCGGGTCGTTCAACAAGGAGATGACGGCGGGCGCCGGATTCATCGCCCTTGCCGCGGTGATCTTCGGCCGCTGGGATCCGATCCGGGCGACGTTGGCGGCCCTGCTCTTCGGCTTCGCGTCGAACCTGCAGAGCGTGCTCTCGATCATCGGTTCGCCGGTGCCCAGCGAATTCATGCTGATGCTGCCCTACCTGGTGACGATCTTCGCGGTCGCGGGGGTGGTCGGCCGCGTTCGGGGGCCTGCCGCATCCGGAAAACCATACATAAAGTCGTAGGAGGGCAGACATGACCGACGCCGAACGGGCATCCGACACCGCCCATGAACCGAGTATCGACTGGGGCGTGCTGCGTGCCGAGGCGCTCGTGGCGATGAAGAAGGCCTACGTGCCCTACTCGAAGTTTCCGGTCGGGGTCGCCGCGCTCGTCGACGACGGCCGGGTGATCTCGGGCTGCAACGTCGAGAACGCGAGCTACGGCCTCACGCTCTGCGCCGAGTGCGCACTCGTCTCGTCGTTGCACATGACGGGCGGCGGCCACCTGGTCGCCTTCACCTGTGTCGACGGCGACGGCAATGCCCTCATGCCCTGCGGCCGGTGCCGTCAACTGCTCTTCGAGCACTCCGCCCCCGGCATGCAGCTGCAGACCGTCTCGGGCATCCGCACCATCGACGAGGTGCTGCCGGATGCGTTCGGCCCGCGCACCCTGCAGGCATACGTCGAGACGCACTAGCTCCACCGACACCTGCTCCAACGAAAGGCTCCATCCGTGTCAGAATCCTTCGACGTCGTCGACCTGATCCGCACCAAACGCGATCACGGAACGCTCAGCACCGCCGAGATCGACTGGCTGGTCGACGCTTACACCCGGGGCTTCGTGGGCGGCGAGCAGATGGCTGCCCTGGCCATGGCCATCGTGCTGAACGGAATGGAGCGCCAGGAGATCCGCGACCTCACCCTCGCGATGATCGCCTCGGGCGAGCGAATGAGCTTCGCCGGCCTCGGCAAGGTCACGGTCGACAAGCACTCCACGGGCGGGGTCGGCGACAAGATCACGCTGCCGCTGATGCCCTTGGTCGCGACCTTCGGCGTGGCCGTTCCCCAGCTCTCGGGCCGCGGCCTCGGCCACACGGGCGGCACCCTCGACAAGCTCGAGAGCATCCCGGGCTGGCGGGCCGACCTCACGAACGACGAGATGTTCGCGCAGTTGCGTGATGTCGGTGGGGTCATCTGTGCGGCGGGCTCCGGCCTGGCTCCGGCCGACAAGAAGCTCTACGCGCTGCGCGACATCACGGGCACGGTCGAGGCCATCCCGCTCATCGCGTCCAGCATCATGTCGAAGAAGATCGCCGAGGGCACCGACTCTCTCGTGCTCGACGTGAAATTCGGCTCGGGCGCCTTCATGGTCGACATCGAGCAGTCGCGCGAGCTCGCCCGCACCATGGTCGACCTCGGCAATGACGCCGGCGTCGCGACCACCGCGCTGCTCACCGACATGAACGTGCCGCTCGGGCTGGCCATCGGCAATGCCAACGAGGTGCGCGAGTCGGTCGAGGTCCTCTGCGGCGGCGGGCCCGCAGACGTCGTCGAACTCACGGTGGCCCTGGCCCGAGAGATGCTGCGCCTGGCCGGCCAGCCCGACGCCGACGTCGAGAAAGCGCTGGCCGACGGCCGTGCCATGGATACCTGGCGCCGGGTCATCGAGGCGCAGGGCGGAGATCCGGATGCCGCACTGCCGGTCGCGCGCGAGACCCACGTCGTGACAGCCGATCGCGACGGCGTCCTCCTCACCCAGGAGGCGCTTCCCTTCGGTATCGCGGCGTGGAGGCTGGGCGCGGGGCGCGCCCGCGCGCAGGATCCGGTGCAGCACGCCGCCGGCATCGATCTGCACGCGAAGCCCGGCGATGCGGTGAAGGCGGGCCAGCCGCTGTTCACCCTCTCGGCCGACGAGCCCGAACGGTTCGATCGTGCGCTGGCGGCCGTTGAGGGAGCCTGGAGCATCGGCGACGCGTCTGCCTGGGCCGGTCGCGGCCCCCTCGTGGTCGAACGCATCGAGTAGCACTCTGCCGCTCGTCGAGCCCCATCTGCGCTGAGTTGCGGACTTCTGCGGTAGTGCGGTCCACATGGACAACAGAACTCCGCACTTCAGCGGCTCAGCTGATCGATCATCGACCTGAGTTCGGCCAGAAACGGTTCCGGGCGGGCGAGGTCATCCTGCGTGTATTGCAGTTCTGTCCATCCGGCTGCCTGAAGCGCTCGGGTACGAGTTATGTCCTTTCGCCACTGTGCTCGGTCGGCGCGGTGGTGGTCACCCTGGTACTCCATCGACAGCTTGAGGTGGGGGTAGCTCAGATCGACCCTGGCGAGAAATTTACCGTTCGAGTCGAACACCCGACGATTGACCGTCGGTTCAGGCAGCCCCGCGAGCACGATGGCGACTCGAAGAAGCGATTCCCGCGGCGATTCTGCTCGTTCGTTGAGCATGGGAAGCGCCCGCCGGAGGTTGCGAATCCCGCGTCGTGATGGGTACACCTCGACGGCACGGGCGAGGTCGACGGGTGTGGTCTGTGGCAGTCGTCGTGCGATGAGTTTGTCGCCGACTGCGACC
>NZ_CAXVWM010000169.1:0-8624 GCF_964263775.1 Agreia sp.
AGCACACAATCCTCACGCGCTGGAACGCGATCTCCCTGCGCAACAAGATCACCGGCGTGACCGTGCTGATGCTCACGTTCGGGCTCATCGTGTCGGGCATCGGCACAATGACCGTGCTGCGCACCTATCTGTTGAACCAGGTCGACGACCGTCTGAAGAGCGCCTACGCGGAGCCCACCTCCGTGCTCGGCCCCGACGCGCGCAAGTACAGCTTCGCCCTCGAAGACGTGCGTGCAGCTCCGAACACGTTTTTCGTGGCCCTCCTCGACTCCGACGGCCAGCCCATCGTCACGAATGAGGCCGCTGCAGCCGGCGTTCCGTCTCCAGCGGTGACGGGCATCGACATGTCGATGGCGACGACCCTGGCGGATGCCCGCTTCACGCTGCACAGCACGAAGGGTTCGTCTGACTGGCTTGCCGTCGCGCTGGTGCTCACGGTCGACGACTACGGCACGAACAACACACTCGTGATCGCCCAGTCCCTCGAAGCCACCGAGAACACCACCACCACCTATCTCTCGATCTTTCTGGCGTTCGGCATCGGCGTCGTCGTCCTCGGCGCCATGCTCACCCGGCTTCTCGTCACCAGCACCTTCGGGCCCCTGCGACAGGTCGAACGCACGGCCGCGGCCATCGCCGACGGCGGGGACTTCAGCCAGCGGATGGCGGTCGAGACCCCCAACACAGAAGTCGGCAGGCTCAACAGATCGCTCAACACCATGCTGAGCCGCATAGACAGGGCGTTCGACGACCGGGCACGAACCATCGAACAGATGCGCCGATTCGTGGGCGACGCCAGTCACGAGCTGCGCACTCCCCTGGTCTCTGTTCGCGGGTACGCCGAGCTCTATCGCATGGGGGCCCTGCAGACCCCCGACGACGTGAGCCAGGCCATGGATCGAATCGAGAAGGAGGCCATCCGCATGGGCTCACTCGTCGAAGACCTGCTCGAACTGGCGCGACTCGACGAGACCAAACCCCTGAAGCTCAGCCCGGTGAATCTCACCCCCATAGCCATGGACGCGGCCCTCGACGCCCGCGCGTCGAGCCCGGGGCGCGTCATCCGCGTCTCGACCTCCAGGCCGTCCGACCCCGTCATCACCTTCAACCCGGCCGTCGCCGTGACACCCGAAGACCAGCCGGATGCGGGCGACACGTCGGCGGTGCCCGATCAGTCGGCCACGGGGTCGATTCCCTTCTCATCTGCCTTCTCGCGGCTGCGCCGCCGCAGCGGACGCCCGGTTCCCCCGGCGACCGTTCCCCCGAAGGCCGTGGTCGTGCCCGCAACCGTGACGCCCTCGTTCCCGCTCGAGCACACAGACGACGAGAACATCATCCAGCCGCTGGTGATGGCCGAAGAGAACAAGATTCGCCAGGTGCTCGCCAATCTCATCGGCAATGCACTGCGCTTCACATCGAATGACAGCCCGATCGAACTCGCCGTCAGCGTCGACGAGGCGAACAGGCTGGCCACGGTCGACGTGATCGACCACGGTGAGGGAATACCTCCCCAGATCCGCGAGAAGATCTTTCAGCGCTTCTGGAGAGCCGACAGTTCGCGCACGCGCGAGACGGGTGGCAGCGGACTCGGTCTCGCCATCGTGTCATCGATCGTCGCCGCCCACGGCGGAACGGTGCGAGCCCTCGAGACCGACGGCGGCGGCGCCACGTTCCGCGTGGCTCTTCCGCTCCTCATCGAGCAGGCTTCCGCCGAATCATCCACAGTTGCCGACTCGGCCTCTTGAGCGAAGCGCTCTCGCGCCTACCGTTGCAGCTGCCGATCGATCGATCGGCGTCACCGCAGCAGAGACGAAAGAGCAGGCATTCATCATGAGCCAGTACCAGGTCGATAGCGAGGCCGTCAGCGCCGGCGCCTCGTCCATCCGAAGCACGATCGATCGCATCCAGGCCGATGTCGCGGCGATGCACGGGCAGCTGACCTCGCTCGAAGGCAGCTGGACCGGCCAGGCGGCCGTGGCCTTTCAGGCGGTCGTGCTCGATTGGCGCGGCACCCAGACCCGGGTCGAAGAGAGTCTCGCCTCGATCACGCAGGCGCTCTCCGCGGCGGCACAGACCTACGCCGATGTCGAGCTGCAGAACATGCGCATGTTTTCTGTGTAGCACGCAGCAAAGACGAAGCGGGCGACTCCCGAAGGAGCCGCCCGCTTGTGTGTCGTCTGGTCCGGGACTAGAAGTCCATGCCACCCGTCGGGTCGCCGGCCGGAGCCGCGACCTTCTCGGGCTTGTCTGCAACGACCACCGAGGTGGTGAGGAACAGACCAGCGATCGACGCGGCGTTGACCAGCGCGGAGCGCGTGACCTTCACCGGGTCGTTGATGCCGGCGGCCAGCATGTCGACGTACTCGCCGGTCGCCGCGTTGAGTCCGTGTCCGACGGGCAGGTTGCGAACCTTCTCGGCAACAACACCCGGCTCGAGACCGGCGTTCTGAGCGATCTGCTTGAGCGGTGCGTCAATGGCTACCTTGACGATGTTCGCCCCGGTCGCCTCGTCGCCCGTGAGCTCGAGCTTCTCGAAAGCGGTCTTGCCGGCCTGGATGAGAGCGACGCCACCACCGGCGACGATGCCCTCTTCGACGGCTGCCTTGGCGTTGCGCACGGCGTCTTCGATGCGGTGCTTGCGCTCTTTGAGCTCGACCTCGGTCGCGGCTCCGGCCTTGATGACGGCGACCCCACCGGCGAGCTTCGCGAGACGCTCCTGCAGCTTCTCGCGATCGTAGTCGCTGTCGGTGTTCTCGATCTCGTTGCGGATCTGCTGAACGCGTCCGGCGATGGCATCGGCGTCGCCGGCACCCTCGACGATCGTCGTCTCGTCTTTCGTGATGACGACCTTGCGAGCCTTGCCCAGCAGGTCGAGGGTCACGTTCTCGAGCTTGAGGCCGACCTCTTCAGAGATGACCTGTCCGCCGGTGAGAATGGCGATGTCTTGAAGCTGCGCCTTGCGACGGTCGCCGAAGCCCGGTGCCTTGACAGCGACCGACTTGAAGATGCCGCGGATCTTGTTGACCACGAGCGTGGCCAGGGCCTCGCCGTCGACGTCTTCGGCGATGATGAGCAGCTGCTTGCCGCTCTGGATCACCTTGTCGACGATCGGCAGCAGGTCTTTGATATTCGAGACCTTGCTGTTGACGATCAGGATGTAGGGGTCTTCGAAGACGGCTTCCTGGCGGTCGGGGTCGGTGACGAAGTACTGCGACAGGTAACCCTTGTCGAAGCGCATGCCCTCGGTGAGTTCGAGCTCGGTGCCGAACGTGTTCGACTCCTCGACGGTGACGACGCCCTCTTTGCCGACCTTGTCGATGGCCTCGGCGATCAGCGCGCCGATCTCGGGGTCTCCGGCAGAGATGGACGCGGTCGCGGCGATCTCTTCTTTCGTCTCGATCTCTTTCGCGTTGGCGACGAGCTCGGCGGTCACAGCGGCGACGGCCTTCTCGATGCCGCGCTTCAGGGTGATGGGGTCGGCGCCGGCCGCGACGTTGCGCAGGCCTTCGCGAACGAGCGCCTGAGCGAGCACGGTTGCCGTGGTCGTTCCGTCGCCAGCGACGTCGTCGGTCTTCTTGGCGACCTCCTTGACGAGCTCAGCACCGATCTTCTCGTACGGGTCGTCGAGTTCGATCTCTTTCGCGATCGAGACGCCGTCGTTCGTGATGGTGGGAGCGCCCCACTTCTTCTCGAGGACGACGTTGCGACCGCGCGGGCCGAGTGTGACCTTGACGGCGTCGGCCAGAATGTTCAGTCCACGCTCGAGGCCACGACGGGCCTCTTCATCGAAAGCAATGATCTTTGCCATAAGTGTTTCTGTCCCTCCCGGAGACAATCAAAGAATTAGCACTCCATTGGAGAGAGTGCTAAGACAATATTGGCACTCTGGGCAGGCGAGTGCAAGCTGCGGCAAGGAGCGTTGGGAGGGCTAGGCAGGCCGGACGGCTTCGGCCTGGGGCCCCTTCGCTCCGGTGCCGACCTCGAAGACGACCTGCTGGCCCTCTTCGAGCACCTTGTAGCCGCCCATCTCTATCGCCGAGTAATGAACGAAGACGTCCTGTCCCCCCTCATCGACGGTGATGAATCCGTAGCCCTTTTCAGCGTTGAACCACTTCACGGTTCCGTTCGCCATTGTCACTCCCATTGCCGAATGCGTATGTCTGTCAGCCGCCCGAGGAACGGGCGACCATGGCCGATACTAATCAGCACGGTCGCCGGGTTGCGGGCGCAGACGGCGAAACGCGCCATCCGTTTCCGCCTTTTTTCACGGTCGAAACATCGCCGAAATATAGGGCCGAACGCGGCCCGTCGCGCCTACTGCGCGGGCTCGTCCGCCGTGCCGTCGGCGGAAGGCTCGAGGAAGTCGGCGCCCAGCACCACCGTGAGGCTGGCGCCCTGGAATTGATCGGACCGCTCGACCCTGATCGCCGTGATCGAGAGGGTGACGCCGTTCGTCGCCGCGTCGGCCGTCGCTTCGGCGAAGAGCGAGTCGGCCAGGCCGAGTGCGGCGGCCTCGTTCGCGGGGTCGACGTAGTAGACCGTGGTCGTCGTGAAGTCGGTGGCACTCGCGTTGGCGGTCGAGCCGACGCCGGCCCATCCGGCTTCGCGCAGCGACTCTCCGACACTCGCCGCGAGACCCGAGGTCTCGGTTCCATTGAGCACGGTGACCGTGAGGGCCGGATCGACGGTCGGCGTGATCGTGGGCGTGGATTCGGGGGCCGGCGTCGACGACGAGGCCGTCGTGCCGCCCAGGATGCCGGTGAACTTGAGATTGTCGTTGATGATCGCGAGGCCGATCACTCCGCCCGCAACGATCACGCCGGTCGCGAGCGCAGCCCAGGCGAACGCGATCCACCCCCGGCCCCTGCGCCGCGGGCCGCGGTGGGCCCCGGTTCGGTGCAGGTCTGCCGGGATGGTGTCGAAGCGATCTGAGGGAGGCTTGGCCATGGTTGTGGTCTCGGGTTCTAGTCGTCGAGTGACGTGAGGCGCTCTGTTCGTGCCGTCGTCCGGGCATCCCGCACGCGGTGCAGCCTCTTGATGAGCATGGGATCGTGAGCGAGGGCGGCCGGCGAGTCGATGAGGGCCCCCAGCAGTTGATAGTAGCGGGCGGCAGAGAGCGCGAACTCGTCGCGGATGGCCTGCTCCTTGACACCGGCATGCTTCCACCAGGTGCGTTCGAACGCCAAAATCGCGACGTCGCGGGCACTCAAGGCCGGCAGAGTGCCGTCGCCCATCCGCTGCGCATCGAGATTCTTCGCGGCGCCCACACGACCTCCCTCTTCTGCCCGAAAGCCATCCGGCCCCCGATCGTCAACATCCTATGGGCGGCACCCTCTGGATCAGCCGAATGAGGCGGGCATGCCGCGATGCCTATCGCCCGGCCCGGTACATCGTGCGATGCGGGATGCCCGCTTCGACGAACTCCTCGCCCACGGCGACGAAACCGAACGCCTCATACAGGCCCGTGATGTAGCTCTGGGAATGCAGCAGCAGCGACTCGGAGCCGTGGAGTTCGACGACCCGGGCGAGCAGAAGCTGCGCGAGGCCGCGCCCTCGATAAGCGGAGCCGACGACGACACGGCCCGGCAGACGGAACGCGTCTGCATATTCCGGCACGTCGTCTCGCAGAACCCGCAGGTAGGCGGCGACATCGCCGTTCTCTCCCGCGATCCAGAGATGCTCGGTGGTCGCCTCCGTGTCACGACGATCGAGCTCGCTCTCGTCGACCTTCTGCTCGACGAAGAAGACGTCGGTGCGCAGCTTGAGAATCTCGTAGAGCTCGCCGGTGGTCAGCTCGTTCCACGTCTTCTGCACGATTGTGGCATGGGATTCGGGGGGCACGGGCGCCAAGTTTACTGTGATGATGGAGGTGAGCCCCAGGTGGTCGCGGAGCCGCGACCGGGCGGAGAAGGAGTGTCGTGTCGATGGATTACGCCGTTCAGAAAAGCGACGACGACTGGCGCGCGGAGTTGTCGGCCGACGAGTATGCAGTACTGCGCCAGGCCGCGACGGAGCGGCCCTGGACCGGAGAGCTGCTCGATGAGGGCCGCGAGGGCATCTACCGATGCAAGGCGTGCAGCGCCGAATTGTTCCGCAGCACCACGAAGTTCGACTCCCACTGCGGCTGGCCGAGTTTCTACGACCCCTCGACGACCGACGCCGTCGAACTGATCACGGACTCCACGCTGAGCATGGTTCGCACCGAGGTGAGGTGCGCCGCGTGCGGGTCGCACCTCGGACACGTCTTCGACGATGCACCCCAGACGCCCACCGGCGACCGCTACTGCATGAACTCGATCTCGCTCGAGTTCGACGCGGCCGAGTAACAGGTGGCGTCCGTCTTCGAGGCCATGCACGAGCGACGCTCGAGCTCGAAGGTCACCGATGAGGCACCGAACCACGACGAGATCCTCGAACTGGTCGAGGCCGCCGGGCAGGTCGCCGACCATTCAGGGCTGACGCCGTGGCGCATCCTCGAGATCCGAGGAGAGTCCCGACGCATCGTCGGCGAAAGCCTCGCCGCCGCGTCCGGCCTGCACGGACACGACGCCGAGAAGAGCATCCGCAAGTCCTACCGCGCGCCGCTGCTGCTTGCGGTGATCGTCTCTCCCCGGCCCAGCGTCAAGGTTGCGGTCTGGGAGCAGGAGGCGGTCGCATCCGGGATCGCCCACGCGCTCAGCCTGCTGTTGCACGAGCGCGGCTACGGGGCGATGTGGCGCACGGGCATCCACACGCGCAGCGAGGCGGTGCGGATCGCCCATCGCCTCGAGCCCGATGAGCGGATGCTCGGCTGGATCTACGTGGGCCGCTATCCCGACAGGCCCCGGCAGTCGCGCCGATCGCGCATCGAGGTATCGAGGCATGTCAGCTCGCTCTGATCGAAGGTACCCTCGAATCGATTCGACGCTTGCCCTAACGGGGGCTAGGCTCGAGTCCTTGTGACAGAACTCGGCGCGAATCCCCAGACCATCCGAGCAGACGTCTCGGTGCTCGACCAGGCGGCCGTCGGTGATGCCGACGCCGTCGGACACCTGCGCTACTCCCCCCGGCGCCGCTGGTTCGCGCTGCTGGCCCTCGCTCTCGGAGGCTTCGGCATCGGGGTCACCGAGTTCGTCTCGATGGGACTGCTGCCGAATATCGCGCAGGATCTGCTTCCGGGGTTGTACGCATTCGATCAGGCCGACGCCAACGCCACCGCCGGACACCTGATCTCGGCCTATGCCCTGGGCGTCGTCGTCGGAGCTCCCACCATCGCAGCCGCCGCGGCTCGATGGCCCCGAAAGCGCCTCCTCACCGTGCTCGTCGCCTGTTTCGTGATCGGCAACCTCGCCACCGCGATTCTGCCGTCATTCGGCTGGATCCTCGCCGCCCGCTTCGTGTCGGGCCTCCCCCACGGCGCCTACTTCGGCATCGCGTCTCTCGTCGCCGCAACCCTCATGGGCCCGGGAATGCGTGCCCGCGGGGTCGCCGTCGTGCTCTCCGGCCTGACGATCGCCAACGTGGTCGGCGTGCCGGTGGGCACCTACCTCGGCCAGAGCTTCGGCTGGCGCAGCGCGTTCTGGCTCGTGACCGTGATCTTCGCGGCCACCCTCATCGCCATCCTCGCGACCGTCCCGTTCCAGGCGGGCAATCCCGAAAGCACGCTTCGCAACGAGCTCAGGGCGTTCTCTCGCCTGCAGATCTGGCTCACACTCGCCATGGCATCGATCGGCTTCGGCGGCATGTTCGCCATTTACAGCTATATCGCCCCGGTCGTGACCGACGTCACCGGCCTCGGTGCCGGCGTCGTGCCTTTCGTACTCGTGACGTTCGGCGTGGGCATGACCATCGGAAACTTCATCGGCGGATGGGCGGCCGACAAGTCGGTCGCGCGGGCGCTGCTCATCTTCTTGCCCGGCATCGGCCTCGCGTGCCTGGCTTTCGGCCTCAGCGCGGCCAGTGCCGTCGGCCTGTTCATCTCGATCTTCTTTCTCGGCGCGTTCGTCTCTGCCGCATCGCCCACGATCCAGGCCAGGCTCATGGATGTCGCGCACGACTCCCAGTCGATCGCGGCGGCGCTCAACCACTCGGCCCTCAACCTCGGCAACTCCCTCGGCGCGTTCCTGGGCGGCGTCGTCATCGCCGCGGGCTTCGGATACATCGCGCCGGCCTGGGTGGGCATCTGTCTGTCGATCGCGGGTGTGGGCATCCTGCTCGTCTCGCTCGGTGTCGACCGCCGCAGGTCCCGTCGCGCCTGAGCGCGCCGCAGACGGCGAGAAGCCCCCCGGATCCATGAGATTCCGAGGGGCTTCTGGCTTCGGGGCCGGCGGCGGGACTTTAACCCGCACCCCCCCCCGCTTTTGACGCGATGGTCAAATTCGACTCAACTTAGGAAATTTGATAGCCGTCAATGAGTCGGAATTGGAAAGCATTAGTCGAAATTATTGACGTCATTCGCCGGAAACGCGAGGCGCCGCAGGGCAGTTTCGAGAAGCAGAGTCTTGAGCGTGTCGCCGAGCCGCGAAACCACTAGTTGCAGCTCGTCCGGCTTCGCCCGAACGACAGCGACAATCTCGTCTAAGTCGGATTTGAGGCATGCTTGTTCGACTCCCTCCGGCAGCGGCTCCAGCCCGACAAATCGCATT
>NZ_CAXVWM010000170.1:0-9151 GCF_964263775.1 Agreia sp.
GCTTGCTCGAGGAGAGTGACTCGTTCTACGGGTTCGGTCATGCTCCAATTATCGGTCGCAGGCGTGGTGCCCCGGGTCTATGCCGGCGCGTCACCCTTGAAACTACTCGGCGGTCTGCGTGGTGGCAGGCGCCGCAAAGAACGCGAGCTCGTGCTCGGCAGACCGGGTGAACGCATCCCGCATGGCCGCGCGACCCGCGTCGTCGGCGCGAGCGGCGGCATCCATCACGAACGAGACCGCGGTCTCGGTCGACAACGCGATGCCCTCGTCGGAGTAGGTGTCGATCCACGATCGGTATGGATGCGCGTCGTGCGAGAGGGGCAGCAGCCGCACGCCGACGTCGTGGTACAGCCAGAAGCACGGCAGCAGCGCGGCGATGAGAGTGTCGTACCGGCCCTCGGCGCACCGGGCGAGCAGGTGGTTCAGATAGGCGGTCGTCGCATCGTCGGCACGCACATCGGCGAACGCGCCGTCTGCGAGCCACGAATTGTGCAGCTCGAGCTCAGCCGTGATCGATGCCTCGGCGGCGGCCGCCCAGAACGCCTGCTCGGCGACGGTGGGCGCCAGCGCGCTCGCGGTCGCCAGGGCGCGTGCGTAGTCGCGCAGGTAGAGCGCATCCTGGGCGAGGTACCCGCGGAACGCGCGGTCATCGAGCGTGCCGTCGCCGAGGCCGGACACGAAGGGCAGCGCGTCGATCTGCTCGCGCACGGCCCGGATGCCCTCCCACCACTCTGCTCGGAGCTCGCCCGGGGTCGGCCGCGTCAGCAGCCCCGCCCGCTGCCACATGCCGGCGAAGTGGCTGATGGGTCCGTTGCCGTGGCCGACCTCGAGTTGCGCACCGCCCCGGATGCTCTCGCTGAGCCAGCGCTTCACCTCGCCGACCGCATGAGCGGCGTCGGGCGACGAGACGAGCCGGGTTGCGAGGGCGGAGGAGAGCGAGCATCCGGTGCCGTGCGTGTTGGTCGTCGCGATTCGGGGAGCGTCGAAGAGAGTGGTGCGCACCTCGGAGCCTCGCGCATCGACCAGAGCGTCGGGCGACGTGGCGTGGTCGAGGTGGCCGCCCGTCGCCAGCACGAGCACGTCGAGCCGGGCCGACACCCTCGCCGCCTGCGCGAGCGTCTCGTTCCAGGTAGTGGCCTGCGGCTCGTCTGCGAGAATCGCCAGCTCGGGGATGTTCGGGGTGACGACGTGCGCGAGGCGGGCGAGTTCGCGCAGCGCACCCTCCGCATCGGCCTGCAGAAGCCTGTCGCCGCTGGTCGCCACCATCACGGGGTCGAGCACCACGACGGGAGGCCGCACGCGTTCGAGCCACTCGCGCACGGCGCTGATGACCTGCACGTCGGCGAGCATCCCGATCTTCACCGCGTCGATCGCCACGTCGTCGCTCACGGCATCGAGCTGCTCGCTGAGAAAGGCGACGGGAGGCACATGCACCGAACGCACGCCGCGGGTGTTCTGCGCGACGAGGGCCGTGACGACCGCCATGCCGTAGCCGCCGTTCGCCGCGATGCTCTTGAGGTCGGCCTGCACTCCGGCACCGCCGGTGGGGTCGGTGCCGGCGATGCTCAGCACGCGCGGAACCGCACGGCCTTCGATCTCGTTCACTGCGTCGTTCATCACGCGTTCCGCCATTCGGTCGCCAGATCTCGCGCCGCAGCGCGCGGGCTCGTCGCCGAGCAGATCGCCGAGACCACGGCGGCCCCGGCGGCGCCCGACCGGCGCAGTGGCGCGATGTCTGCCCTGCCGATGCCGCCGATGGCGACGGCCGGCAGGTGGGTGGATGCGGCCAGAGCCGCGAAGGCGGCGAGACCCAGCGGCGGCGGCGCGTCGGTCTTGGTCGTGGTCGAGTGCAGCGCCCCGATGCCGACGTAGTCGACCGCTCCGGGGTCGTTCTCTGCGTCGCGCAGCTGAGCGAGCGTCGACGCGCTGAGCCCGATCACCGCAGCGGGTCCGATCAGTTCTCGCACCAGCGCGGGTGGCAGGTCGGACTGTCCGAGATGCACGCCGCCCACCCGCGCGCCGAGCCTGCGGGCGGCGAGAAAGACATCCACCCGGTCGTTGACGATCACCGTCACGGCCGCGGGCAGGGCGTCGACGACCCGGCACACGAGGTCGAGAAAGTCACGAGCCGTCGAATTCTTTTCGCGCAACTGCACGGCGGTCGCCCCGCCGGCGACGGCCTCGCGCGCGACCGAGAGAACCGTATGCCCGGCGGCGGCGGCGAGGGCCGTGTCGGTCACGAGATAGATCGACAGGTCGAGCGTCATGAGATTCTCGCCCGCGTGGCGATGTCGGCGCCGTCTATCGCGGCGAGGGCGTCGAGGAAGGCGGCCCCGAAGCTGCCAGGACCGGCCGATTCGACCGCGGCCAGCTCGGCGGCGATCGTATAGACGGTCACTGCAGCGACGGTGGCGGCCAGGTGGTCGTCATCGACCGCGAGGAACGCGGCCATCACGGCCCCGAGCGCGCATCCGCCACCCGTGATGCGGGTCAGCAGCGGGTCGCCGGTGGCGATGCGCACGACCCGGATGCCGTCGGTCAGTAGGTCGACGGGGCCCGAGACCGCGACGACGCCGCCGGTCGATTCGGCGAGCGAGCGGGCGGCGGGCAGGGAGGCCTCGACGGAATCGAGGGCATCAACCCCACGCCCGCCGGCACCCGTGCCCGAGAGGGCGATGATCTCAGACGCGTTGCCACGAACAACCGACGGACGCAGGTCGCGCAGCCGATGGGCGAGGGGAGTTCGCACGGGCAGGGATCCGATCGCCACCGGATCGAGCACCCAGGGCGTGGCGCCTGCCGCTGCCCCGGCCTGGGCCTCGATCATCGCCGCCCGCTGTTCGGGTGTGGGGGTGCCCAGGTTGACCAGCAGGCCGGATGCGATGGTCGCGAACGGCTCGGCCTCGCCGACGATGTCGACCATCGCGGGCGCGGCTCCCACCGCGAGGAGCGCGTTCGCCGTGAAGTTCACGACCACGCTGTTGGTGATGCACTGCACGAGCGGACTGGTCTGCCGCACCCGGTTCAGGGCATCGATGGTGGATTCGATAAATGGTTCTGACGTGCGCATGAGCGCGACATCCCTTCGCTAGTACGAACTAGATCAGGTTCGACGGGTTTGTTCTCAGCCCGGATGGGCACCCCGTGTCACGTAATGAGCGCCAGCCTAGCAAGCGCCCGCCGGCTTCGCCGACGGCACGGTCACGGAGTGACCATGCCTCCGTTTACGTTGAGCGTCTCGCCTGACACGTAGCTCGACTCCGCAGAGGCCAGGAACACGTAGGCGGGCGCGAGCTCGGCCGGCTGGCCGGCGCGCTGATAGGTGCTCTCGTCGTCGAAGGCCTTCAGCTGCTCGTCGGAGACGCCGCCCGACACCTGCAGCGCGGTCCACACCGGCCCCGGCGCCACGACGTTGACCCGGATGCCGCGCGGGGCCAGCTGCTGCGCCAGACCTTTCGAGAAGTTGTTGATCGCCGCCTTGGTCGATGCGTAGTCGAGGCGATCGGGCGCGGGCTGGTAGGCCTCGAGTGATGCCGTGTTGATGATGGTGGCGCCGGCGGTCAGGTGGGGGAGCGCGGCTTTGGTGAGCCAGAAGTTCGCGAAGACGTTCGTGCGGAAGGTCTGCTCGAACTGCTCGTCGGTGAGGTCTTCGAGCCGGTCGACGGCGATCTGCTTGCCGGCGTTGTTGACGAGGATGTCGAGCCCGCCCAGCACCTCGACGGCCTCGGCGATGATGTCGCGGCACGTGCTCGCTTCGGTGATGTCTGCGGCGATCGCGTGCCCTGTGGTGCCGGCCTCGTCGATCAGGCCCAGGATGCGATCGGCGTCTTCGTGCTCGGCGGGCAGGTGCACGATCACGACGTCGGCGCCCTCGCGCGCGAACGCGATGGCGACGGCGCCCCCGATGCCCGAGTCCCCGCCCGTGATCAGCGCCTTGCGCCCGGCGAGCCGCCCGGTGCCGCGGTAGGTCGACTCGCCGAGGTCGGGAACCGGCGTCATCTGCGCCTGCACGCCGGGCTCGGGCTGATGCTGAACAGGAGGTTCCACTCGCTTGTACTGGGTGACCGGATTTCCGAAGGTGTACTGATCGCGTGCAGTCATGTGCTCAGACTAGGAGAAGGAGATCGGGAAGGCGTGGAGATGGAACATCTCGGTCTTCAATTGGGCTGAGAACGAATCTGCCACGGCGTTGCCCCGACTGCTGCCTCAACGGCAAGGCAGGTGGGTGCCTCTCCGGTCCACAAGCGACCGGCTTTCCCTGCCTCGAGGTATTCGGCGTAGAGCCGCGCCTTCGCCTCGATGACACTGAGGTTTTCGACCAGGCCTGCCAGCTCCTGGCGCACGCGCGCTTCGTGGGCACGCAGCAGTTCCATGCGCTCGCGCTCGTTTCCGGGTCCGGCGGCGACGAGCTCGGCGTAGTGACGGACGTCTCCCACCGGCATCCCGATCGAACGGAACCGCATGCACATTCGAAGCCACTCCACGTCGACCTCGGTGTACACGCGTCGGCCACTCCCGTCGCGCTCGACCCTTCCAGGAAGCAGACCTTCTCGCTCGTAGAAGCGCAGCGTATGCACGCCAAGACCCGTCTCTTCACTCACCTCGCCGATGAGAAACTCTTTCGCCATTCCGCACCACCATCTACTTGACCTAGAGAGTGGTCTAGATCGTAGCGTGAACCGCAAAGAACGACGGATGGAGTTGTAGTGACGATGAAAATGGATGTCGAGCTGGGGGCTGCCCTGTCTGAACTGACCCAGGACGACGAGCCCGCAGGTACCAGAACGTGGCAGGAGATTCGCCAAGCGACAGATGAGATGTACCCGACGCTCACCCGGGCTCTGGAGCGACCAGAACTGGACGAACGAATTTACGAGGCTTCGTCGGTCGACGGGGCCAGCGTTGCGCTCCACTGGTTCTCACCTCGGGCCGTAGACAGCTCGCATCGAACGGCGGCGGTGGTGCACGCCCACGGGGGTGGGATGATCGCGGGTTCGGTTGCGCTCTTCGCACCCTACGTGCGTGAGTACGTGGCCCGATCCGGTGTTCCGTTTCTCTCGGTCGATTACCGGCGGGGGCCGGAGGCTTCCGGCGAGCTGCCAGGACAGGACGTTTTTGCCGGTACCCGCTGGTTGCACGATCACGCCGCTCAGCTCGGCGTCGACCCGGAACGGATCGCGGTGATGGGCGAGAGCGCGGGCGCGGGGCTCGCCGCCGTCAGCGCCATTCGCGCCCGGGATGCGGGCTTGCCGGTTGCGCGGCAAATCCTCATCTACCCGATGTTGGACGACCGAACAGTGACGTCCGACCCGCACACAGCGCCATTCCTGACCTGGTCCGCCAACGACAACCGCGTCGGCTGGAACGCCGTGCTCGGTGACCGCCGGGGAACCGACGGCGTGCCCGCCGTGATCGCACCCGCTCGCCTCGACGACTTCTCCGGCCTGGCTCCGGCCTATCTCGAAGTCGGTGCACTGGATCTGTTTCGTGACGAAACGGTGCGGTATGCCTCATCTCTGTGGGCGGCGGGCGTCGACGCCGAACTTCAGGTTCTTCCCGGCCTGACGCACGGTTGGGACCAGTTCGCGCCGACCAGCCGCGTGCGAGCGGCGACACTCGAACGACGAGTGCGCATCCTTCACGCGATCTAGTTCATACAGCAATCAGCCCCTATTAAAGACAGGAAAGATCATGACCGACATCGACCTCCGCGCCATCTACGCGCGCTACCTGGCTGCCCTCAACGCCCGCGAGTTCGAGCGTATGAGCGAGTTCGCTCACGAGACGCTGACCTTCAACGGCGAGGTCATCTCTCGCGACGACTACACCGCCGAGATCAAGGCACACCTGGATGCCGTCGACGAGTTCGCCTGGAACCTCGAGGACATCGTCGTCGAGGGCGACCGCGTCTCCGTTCGTCTCCGCGACACCGGCACGCCCGTGAAGGAATGGCTCGGGCTGCAGCCGACGGGATCACGAGTGGAGTTCACGGAGTTCGGAGTGTATCGATTCCGCGAGGGCCGCGTCGAGCAGATGTGGTACTTGCTCGACTTCCAGGCGATCGAGCGGCAACTCGCTGCCGGAGCCGGCACCGCCGCCTCGACTTCCGATAGGCAGGACCAGAGGCAGGGGTCATCCTCTGCCGCCGGTGAGGCCGAGTTCACGGCCGCCGAGGCAGAGGTGCTGCGCTATGAGCCAGCCGAGCTGAAGGCCCCGAATCACAACGATGTGCGGTCGTTCGTTCACGCCTGGTTCGCCGCGTTCGACCACGCTGCTGAGGCGGAGTTCTTCACGACTCACCTCGACGACGGCGACATGACGTTCACCCTCGACGGCGACGCGCTGGCTCACGATCACGCGTCGTTCCGCGATTGGTACGCCGACGCGCTGCGTCACATCCCCTGGGACTTTCACAGCATCATCGAGATCGACATCGCCGGCAATCACCGAACTGGCTGGACGCTCGAGTTCTTCTTCCGTCATGTCGGGAAGTGGCTCGACGAGCCGAACACATCGACCGGCCGGCCATTCAATCGAGTGCTCCATGCCACCTGGCGGCTCGAGCACACCGGCTCAGACTTTCTGATCCGGCGCTATGACCTCACGATCGCGCAGAACACCATGCCCATCTGATGTCCTATCCCGCCGGTGGCATCGCGATGCTTCCGCCGCAACCGAACGACGCTGCAGCAGGCTCAGGCTCACGCTCAGGCTCAGCGCGGTGCGGTCACCCCGTAGACCACGTGGTCGTCGAGGTACTGCCAGACCGTTCCGGTCTCGACGAAGCCGGCGCTCTGCAGGCTCTCGAGATGAAAGCCGAGCGTGACCTTCGGCGGCGCCACGTGCAGTTCGGCGCCCCAGACCTCGCTTCGCCGTTGCAGCGCGGCCGCATAGCGCGGAACGTCGGCGACGGCCTGCCACCATTCGTCCCACGTGTCGGTGTCGCCTGCGAAGGTCTGGGCCTGCATCGCCGCGTCATCCGCCAGCGCGATGCGCGCGAGGGTGCCCTCGTGCTGGGCGCTGTACGAGAGGTGGTCGCCGTTCAGCAGGATGCCGCCCGGTCGCAGCAGACCCGGCAGCGTGCGATACACGTCGACGAGGTCGCCGGGCTGAAGCCAGTGCAGGGCCGTCGACGAGACGATGGCGTCGAACGGGGCCGACGCGATCGCCGGATGCTCCGACCAGTCGGCGCGCGCGAGGTCGACGTCGGCGGTCTGCAGGCGAGGGTCGTCTGCCGCGAGGTCGTCGGCGATCGCCAGCAGCGCGGGGTCTTTGTCTGCCACGACGGCGCGCGCTTTCGGAACGTGACGGAGCACGTGCAGGGCCAGTGCGCCAGTGCCTCCGGCGAGGTCGAGGATGCGCGGCTCGGCGACGTCGACGCAGACGCCGGCGACGACCCGGGCGATGGTGTCGAAGCGCTGCGCCCGGTGCCGGATGTAGCCGGTCTGCTGAGCATCCCATCGAGCGGCGAGGCTGCGGGCGGTGTCGAGGGGGCTAGTTTCTGTCGAGCTGAGTTCTGTCATGCGGATTCCTTTGTTCGGGGAGCGGGGCAGAGGGCGGGAGGAGTAGAGGGAAGAGAGAAGAAGAGGCGCGTCAGCCCATCCGGTGTCGCTGTGACCCGGGTCGTCACGTCGTAGACGGCATCGAGCAGCCGAGGCTGAAACACCTCGGAGGGGCGGCCGGCACCGACGACGACTCCGCGCTGCAGAACGACGACGCGGTCGCAGACCTGGGCGGCGAGTTCGAGATCGTGCAGCACGACCACGACGGTCGGGGCGATTCGTCGCAGCAGCGAGATGATCTCGAGCCGGTGCCTGATGTCGAGGTGGTTGGTGGGCTCGTCGAGCAGAACGTGACTCGCGCCCTGGGCGAGCGCTCGGGCGAGGGCGACGCGCTGCAACTCGCCGCCCGAGAGTGTCGAGAGCCGATCGAAGGCCCGGTGCGACAGGTCGACCGCGTCAAGGGCGTCGGCCACGCGGTGATCGAACGCGGCCCCGCCAGAGCGCAGAACGCCGTTCTCGGCGATCCCGCCGAGCGAGACCTCGTCGACGATGCGCAACGAGGCATCGGGTTCGCTGCGCTGCCCGACCTCTGCCACCCGGCGTGCGATCCAGCGTCGGTTCTGGATGCGGAGATCGTGGCCATCCAGAACGATCCGGCCCGCCGACAGGGGCGTCGCGCGAACCAGCGCGCGCAGCAGGGTGGTCTTTCCGCTTCCGTTCGGACCGACTATCCCGGTCACCGCGCCGGTGGGCGCCTGGAACGATACCCCGTCGAGCAGCACTCGGTTTCCGGCGCGCACGGTCACCCCATGCGCCTCGATCACGGCAGGGTCGCGAGGAGTGCGGCCAGCTGCTGCGGGCCCTGGGTCGAGAGCACGCTCGGCGGGTCGGTGTAGGCGAACTGCAGTGCCAGAACGCGGTCATTCCGAACCGCCGAGAGGGCGGAGACACCGGGTGAACTCATGAAGCTGTCGATCACGGTCTGCGGTTCGCCGTCGGAGTAGAGCAGCACGATCGTGCCGGGGTCGCGCGAGATGATGTCCTCGATGTTGGCGTCGAAGACCCGCTCCCTTGAATCGGCGTAGACATTGGCGAGTCCCGCCGCGGCGAACACGGGGGTGACCATGCTCGGACCGCCGTACGGCGAGAGCACGCTTCCGCCGGAGGAGACGTAGAGGGCGGCGGCGGTTCCGGCATCCGGTGCCGTGGAACTGAGGCTCGCCGTGCCACGCGCGACGACCTGTTCGGCCTGATCGCTCTCGCCCAGCAGGGCGCCGAGGGTGCGCACCTCGCTCCACACGCGATCGAAGGTCGCGGTCTCGCTGAGCTCGGCGCCGGGGTTCGTGCAATAGGCGCTGGGCGAGTAGACGGCGATTCCGCTGGCCGCGAGGGCCTCTCTGTCGACCGCGTTCTCGGGGGCGATCACCAGGTCGGGTTCGGCGCCGAGGATGCTCTCCTGCGAGACGACCGAGCCGCCGGTGGAGTTCTTCTCGGTCGACAGCAGGTCGAGCGAGTCGAGCGTCGTATAGGTGGAGTCCTCGAACAGGCCCTCCTGCACCGCCGAGGTGAGGGCGACCACGCGGTCGACCGCGCCCAGGGCCTCGAGGTTCGGCAGCGCATCGTTGTTGACGAGTACGACGCGCTGGGCC
>NZ_CAXVWM010000171.1:0-7990 GCF_964263775.1 Agreia sp.
CCGCCGCCCGCTGGGTCGCCTCAATCAGTGCGGCCTGGGCCGCATCCGCCGCGGCCTGCGCCGACGCGGCCGCAGCCTTCGCCTCTGCGAGTGCGGCAGCAGCATCCAACACGGAACCGTCGTCGTTCGTCATGGACAAACTCTACCGATGCGGCCCGCGCACCGATGGCCGAATCGAGTTGCCCGAATCGGCCGCCTCGACGCCAAATGACACGGCAGATTGAGGCAAGTGGCTGGCCCTGTGGACAACTTCCGCGGGCATTCCCCGATGATCGGCATAGTGAGCGAGTGAGCCCGATCCCTCCCAGACGCATCGTCTTTCCGGCACGCGCGTTCACCGTCGCCGAAGCGCGGGCGAACGGTGTCAGCGCAAAACGCTTGAGAGCCCGTGACCTGACGACGCCATTCGATGGCATTCGCCTCGGCGCTGGCTGGGATGCTGGCCTCCCCGCCGCGACGGTCTTCGAAGAGCGCTGCCGCGCGCTGGCCCAGACACTCCTGCCCGAGGCCGCGTTCAGTCACCTCACCGCGGCGACGTTGCATCGGCTGCCCCTGCCACCGGGTCTCCAGAACTCCCCATTGCACGTGAGTGTGCCTCGCGGCCGGCGGGCTCCGCACCGGCGCGGGGTGCTCGGGCATCAGACCACCTTGTTGCCGGGCGATGCCGACGCCCGCTTCGGTTTCGGTGTGACGACGCCGGAACGCACATGGTGCGACCTCGGCGCAATCCTCTCCTTGGCACCGCTGGTCGCGGTCGGCGATCGGCTCATTCACCGTTCCTTGCCCAGAACCGACCTCGATCGGCTCGCCCTCGCCATCGGTAGATACGGCGGAGCGCGGGGCGCGCGGCTCCTACGGCAGGCGCTGCCATTGCTCGACGACGGCAGCGAGTCGCCGATGGAATCGTGGCAGCGAGTGATCATCGTTCTTGCCGGACTGCCCACGCCCGTCACCAACTACGAGGTCTTCGACGACCACGGCGTCTTCGTCGCCCGCGTCGATCTCGCCTATCCCGAGTTGAAGATCTCGATGGACTACGAGGGTGACCACCACCGAACCGACCAGAAGCAGTGGCGTCGCGATATCGCCCGCTTCAGAAGGCTGAAGACCATCGGATGGGACGCGAAACGCTACACCGCGGATGATCTCGAGGCTCCCGCGGGGTTCATCGCCGAACTCGTGACGGCGATCACGGCCCGCTCGTAGCCGAGTTGCCCGAATGCGCCCCGTCGGCGGCGATCGAGGGGGCTGATTCGGGCAACTGGATGACGCGCGGCCGGGCCGTGCGGGCTAGCGACGCAGCAGCAACGGGCGGCGGGTCGCCCAGGCCGCGACGAGCTCCGACCGCACGGTCACTCCCGTTCCCAGACCTGTGGGAACCCGCAGGCGCCCGTCGACCAGCTCGAACGGTTCGGTGAGGTCGTCGGCGTAGTAGCGTCGCGACGCCGAGGTGTCGCCCGGCAGGGTGAATCCGGGAAGCGCCGCGAGGGCCACGTTCGCCGCCCTGCCGAGGCCCGTCTCGAGCATGCCGCCGCACCACGCGGGCACGTCGCGCGCCACGCACACGTCGTGGATGCGCACGGACTCGAGGTAGCCCCCGACCCGGCCCGGCTTGACGTTGACGACGGATGTCGCATCCCGGTCGATTGCATCGCCCGCGACGGCGGCCGACGTGATCGACTCGTCGAGGCACACGGGAGTGTCGATGGCGGCGGCGAGGATGGCGTGCCCCGTGATGTCTTCTTCGACGAACGGCTGCTCGATGAGCAGCAGCCCGAACGCGTCGAGCTGGCGCAGGTGGTCGATGTCGCCCCGTGTGTAGGCCGTGTTCGCGTCGACCTGCAGCAGCGCGTCGGCACCGAGCAGTTCGCGCACGGCGGCGACGGGTTCGAGATCCCAGCCCGGCTTGATCTTCAGCTTGATGCGCCGATAGCCCTCCGACACGTAGCCCGAGACCTCCTCCAACAGCTCGTCGATCGACGGCGCGATGCCCACCGAGACGCCGCAGTCGACCTCGTCGCGCACGGCGCCGAGGTAACGCGCGAATGAGACGCCGGATGCGCGCAGCTGGGCATCCAGAACGGCCGCCTCGACGGCGGCCTTCGCCATGCGATGCCCGACCACGAAGCGCAGCTGCGCATCCAGTGTCTCGGCCGTGACGTCGGCCGCGGCCAAGAGCGCGGGCGCGAGGTAGTGCTCGATGATGTGCTCGCAGCCGGTGACGTACTCGCTCGAGTACACGGGGTCGGCGCCCGCCACGCATTCGCCCCAGCCTTCGACGCCGTCGCAGGCCACGACATGCACGAGCAGAACGTCGCGCTCGACCTGGGTGCCGAAGCTGGTCTCGAACGGCCTGACCAGGGGCATCGCGAGGCGGTGCAGGCTGATGCTGTCGATCTTCATAAGACGAGCCCGTTCACGAGACCAGCGCAACGAGCCGGTCTTCGAGCCCCCAGGCCTGACCGTAGCCGCCCTCCGCTTCGGGCGCCCTCATCAGGTCGAGGAACGCGCGGGCATTGAACGCTTCAGGGCCGAGCACGCCGACGCCCGACCAGGCGCCGGTGCTGAGCAGTTCGAGCGCGATCACGGGGTTCAGCGCGGTCTGCCAGACCACGCACTGGGCGTCGTACTCGCGCATCGTGTACTCGTTGTCGCTCACGTGATAGAGGTAGACCTCGCGCGGGCGACCGTCGACGCCTGTGCCTGTGACCCACAGGCCCGCGCAGGTCTTGCCCGACATGCGCGGCCCGAGGGTTGCCGGATCGGGCAGGCCGGCCGCGACCACGTCGCGTGGCGCCACCTCGACGGGGCCGTCGGCCGAGCGCACACGAACGGGCACGGTGGAGTCGAGCCCGAGCTGGTGCAGCGTCTTGAGGATGCCGATGAACTCGTTGCCGAGTCCGTACTTGAAGGTGACGCGCTTGGCATCGACCCAGCGCGGCATCAGCAGCACCTCTTCGTGTTCGACGTTCACGCACTCGACGTCTCCGATGCCCTCGGGAAAGGTGAAGACCTCGGGCTCCGAGAAGGGAGGTGTGGTGAACCAGCCGCGGTCCTTCTCCCATACGACGGGCGGGTTGAGGCACTCCTCGATCGTCGTCCAGATCGAGAAGCTCGGCGCGAAGATCTCGTTGCCCGCTTCGTCGCGCACCACGAGGTTGGCGCCGTCGCGGGTGCCGAGTTCGTCGATCTCCGAGAACAGGTGGTCGGCCGCGTACCGCGCGAACACGTCGCTGAGTCCGGGCTCGACGCCCATGCCGACGAGCGCGAGTCGGCCCGCGGTCTCCCAGTCGGCGGCCTGGGCGAACTGATCGTCGCCGAGCTTCACCCCGGTCTCGGAATGCGGGTCGGTGGGGTGCGGCTCCGACAGGCTCATGGCCATATCGAGGTAGTCGGCGCCCGCGGCGAGCGCGCCCGCGAAGATCGTGGGCACGAACTTGGGCTCGACCGCGTTCATCACGTGGCTGACCGCGTGTCGCCGGGCGACGTCGGCGACGCTGTCGGGGTCGGATGCGTCGATCGCGTCGACCGCGAATCGGCCGGCCACCTGACTGCCGTGCTTCGCGGCGATCCAGTCGACGGTGCGTTGCGCACGGGTGATGTCGTAGTCGGTCACCACGATCTGCTCGAAGAACGATCGCCGCGCTGCGATCTTGGCTAGGGCATCGCCGACGCCTCCGGCACCGACCAGGAGAATCCTCATGGGTGAACGCTACCGCAGGGCCACGGAGCCCAGCCCTCTCACCCGCGCACGAAAACGAAGAGGTGTGGGCTCTCGTTCTCGCGATACAGCTTGTTCGCGATCGGAGCCCACACGATGACGGCGACTCCTGCGCCCAGCAGCAGTCCTCCGAACGTGTCGCTCAGCCAGTGGGCGCCGAGGTAGGTGCGGCTCAAGAGCATCAGGATCACGTAGACGATGCCGACGATCCACACCCAGCTGCGGCGCAGGATGATCGCGAGCACGACCGCCATGGTCGTCGCGTTGGCCACATGGCCCGACGGGAACGACCCGAAGTCCGCGTGCACCAGGATCTCCTCCGGTCGTGCCCTGCCGAAGATGCCCTTCAACAGCTGCACGAGTGCGGCCGACAGAATCGTGGCGACGGCGAAGTACACGGCGGCCCAGAACCGCCGGAACAGGCACAGCGCGGCGATGACGCCGATGGGCACGATGAACACGCCGATCAGCCCGCCCCCGAGGTAGTTCATCGCAAGCGACGGAACCTCCCAGAACGGATTGCGGTGCTCGATGATCTCGTCCATCCACTCGGTGTCGAACCCGAGCGGATTGCCGGCGCCGCGCAGCATCACAAGCGTGCCGATCAGCACCGCGACCACGAGAACGGCGAGCGCACTGACCAGAGGCCAGAAGCGCTGCACCCTGCGCGTCTTCTGATCGACGCTCGGCTCGACGCCGGGCTGTGTCTTCGGGCCGCTTTCGTCGCGTGTCATCCCCCGACCGTACCGGTGCCTCCGAACTCGCACGCGGGGCTTGCGGATGCGCCGGGCGAACCGACGAGTCAGTGCCCCAGCGCTGGCACCGTCAGTGCCCCGGCGCCGGAAGCGTCAGTGCCCCAGCGCCGGCACCGTCGAGGGTCGCACGATCAGCCACAGCGAGAGCACGGCGACGGCTGCGGTGGCCGTCATGACCGCGCCCATCGGAACGGCACTGGTGATGCCGAGAAAACCGACGATCGGCGAGATGGCGCCGGCCAGGCCGAAGTTGACGGCGCCGAGGAGTGACGCGGCGGTTCCCGCCTCGCGACCGTGCCGGTCGAGCGCGAGCACCTGCACGCAGGGGAATCCGAAGCCGCACGACGCGATGAACAACCAGAGCGGGATGAGGATGCCGACCAGGCCCGCACCCGCCGAGTCGAGCACCACGATCGCGATCGCGCACCCCAGCATGACCAGCGTCGTTACCGCCAGGATCCACTGGGGGGCGATGCGCTTCATGAGCCGCGCCGACACCTGGACGCCGGTTGCGATGCCGATCGAGTTGATGGCGAAGAGCAGGCCGTACTGCTGCGGATCGAGTTCGTAGACGAGCTGGAACAGGAACGACGACGCCGAGAGGGAGGTGAAGAGCCCGGCGAACGTCATGCCGCCGATCAGGGCGACGCCGAGGAAGATGCGATCGGTGAGCACGGACCTGTAGCGCTGGGCCAGGGTGGAGCGCCCTGCGTCGTGCGGGCGCTCCTTCGGCACGGTCTCGACGATCCAGAGCCACACCGCGACGACGAGCACTCCGTAGAGGGCGAGCGCCCAGAAGATGCCGCGCCAGTCTGTGAAGCGCAGCATCTGCGATCCGATGAGCGGGGCGAGCAGGGGCGCGAGCGTGGTGACCAGCGCGAGGCGCGACAGCATGCGCACCAGCGGACGGCCACCGAACAGGTCGCGCACCATCGCCATCGCGACGACACCGCTGGCTGCGGCACCTGCACCTTGCAGCACACGGAAGACTCCGAGCGATACGATCTCGGGCGCCATCGCGGCGCCGACGCAGGCCAGGATATGCAGGAGCGTGGCGAGGATGAGCGGCAGCCGCCGCCCGACCTTGTCGCTCCACGGGCCGACGATCACCTGACCGAGTGCGAATCCGATCGTGGTACCTGTGAGCGTGAGCTGAATCGCGCCCGCCGACACGCCCAGGTCTTCTTCGAGGATGGGAAACGCCGGCAGGTAGAGGTCGATCGTGAGCGGCCCGAGCGCAGTGAGCCCGCCGAGCAGCAGCACATAGACGAGCCGTTGGCGCCGGGAAAGCGCGTCGCCAGGATGGACGACGGTGATGGAGTCAGTTGTCACGGGATTCCTTGCGCATTTCGTGTCGGCAGACGCGTAAAGATCAACACTACCGAATCGATTCGACTACGGGTCCCGCGCGTACTCGAATCGGTTCGCTGAAGGTCAGTTCTGCGCCGGCACACCCGCCGCCAAGAGCGCTCCGGCCCGCATCGCGACGTCGAGCGGATGCGTGAGGGACCGTTCCCGGGACCCGGCCAGGTCGGTCAGCGACACGGCCGCGGCGAATTCGCCGCTCGGCGCCGCGATGCGCCCTGCCACGAGCATCGGCAGGGTCGAGGATACGCGGGCGGCGGCGACCACGCGCGAGACGACCTTGCCGTCGGCCGACTGCTCGTCGAAGCTGCCCTCTCCCGTGACGACCGCGTCCGCCGAGGCGATCGCCGCGTCGAGTTCGGAGAGTCGGGCGATCTCGTCTGACCCCGAGACGAGCACCGCTCCCCAGGCCAGGAGCCCGAAACCGACCCCACCCGCGGCGCCCGCGCCCGGCTCGTCGACGGACACTGCGGGGATCGCCGCCGCGAAACGGGCGAGGCCGCGCTCGAGCTCGTCGACGGCCTCGGGCGCGGCCGCACCCTTTTGCGCACCGAATACCCGGGCCGAGCCGCGCGCCCCCAACAGCGGATTCGTGACATCGCAGAGCACGGCGACACCGCCGGGCGGCATCGGCCTCAGGCCACCGAGGTCGACGCTGTCAAGGTCGTGCAGACCGCGGTTGCCGTCGACGATCGGCGACCCCTCCGCATCCAGAAGCAGCGCCCCGAGCTCGGTGAGCACGCCCGCTCCTCCGTCTGTCGACGCACTCCCGCCGATGGCGAGCACGAGGTCCGGCACTCCGTAGTCGAGAGCCGCCAGAATGGCCTGGCCGAATCCACGCGTGTGCGCATCCGCCGGCCGAAGGGAATCGACGAGCGTGAGTCCGCTGGTACTGGCGAGCTCGACGATGCCGCTGCCGTCGGGCAGCAGCAGCCACTCGGCGTCGACGGCGCCGGCGCCGGCAACATGGACAGCGGCGTCGCCCGAGGCCGCGTCGGGGCCCATCACACGAACCGGCATTCGTCGCGAGTCGGGCAGGGCAGCGGCAAACGCGTCGATCGTGCCCTCTCCGCCGTCTGCAAGCGGAAGCAGCACGAGCTCGTCGTCGGGCCGCACGCTCGCCCACCCCGCGGCGAGCGCCCGGGCCACGTCACTGGCAGACGCGGTGCCCTTGAACGAGTCGGGGGCGAAGACGACGCGGCTCACCCGGCGAGCACCCCGGCCGGGTCGGCGAGCATAGGCCCGAACGCGAGTTCTGCGGCGCCGACCATGAGCAGTCGGCTGCGCAGCTGGGCGCGCTCCACCGTGACCTGTTCGCCGAGCGTGCCGAACGACGCGCTCCGGATGCCCTCCCGCAGCCGCGAAGGATTGGCGGCGAAGAGCGAGCCGAGGAATCCGCCGAGGATGATCGACGACGGGTTGAAGATGGCTACGAAGTTGCCGAGCGCCGTGCTGAGAACGTCGAGTTGCCGATCGAGTTCGGCGCGCACAGTGTCGTCGGTGGTTTCGCCGAGCATCAGATCGAACTCGTCGCCGTCGACGGGGCCCGCGCCGAGCACGTCGAGGAGGCGAGACAAGCTGACCTCAGTTTCGAGGCATCCGGTCTTGCCGCAGAAGCAGGCGACGCCGACGCTGTTGACGTGTGTGTGGCCGAGTTCGCCGGCGTAGCCGCGCGCCCCCTGCAGCGTGCGGCCCGCGACGAGCACGCTGCCGCCGATGCCCGACGTCGATCCGTTGAGATAGACGATGTCGTCAACACCACGGCCCGCGCCGAACAGGCTCTCGGCGAGCAGGCCGAGCTGGGCGTCGTTGGCCGCGAGCGCGGGGATGCCGAGTTCGTCGGCGATGGGCGCGGCGAGGGGTTGGTCGTTCCAGAGCAGATGCGGCGCGAGGGTGACGACTCCGTCGGAGGTGCGCACCAGACCGGGCACCGCGAGACCGATGCCGACGATTCGCTGGCCGGAGTCGAGGCCGGCGCGCAGCGCATCCACCTCACGCCGCACGATCTCGATCGTCTCGGCGATGCTTGGCGCAGCAGCCGTCTCGTGCCGCACACGCGAATGCACGTGGCCGCCGAGGCCCACCAGCCCGATGGTCACGGCGTCGAGGTCGGGGTTCACCGCTACGGCGAGCATGCGATCGGTGAGAT
>NZ_CAXVWM010000172.1:0-5437 GCF_964263775.1 Agreia sp.
GCGCCCGGGGTGAGGTCGGGCGCGAACAGCAGCTCCGGCTGGGGAAGCACGGCGTAGTCTGCGGGCGACGCGATGTCTTCTGCGACGCCTTTAAAGATGGCGCTGGTGCCGCCGGCCGGAAACGCCTCGGTGCCCAGCTGCTTGACCGTCAACGAGATGATCGCGTACTCGAAGCCCGAGGGAGGGGTCTCGTTGAGCGAGTTCTCGGCGAGCACCACGTCGGTGGCGTTGAGCTGCACACCCTTGACGGTGACCTCGGCCTGGTTCGCGTCGTCGTAGGTGAGGATGCCGGCCTTGCCGAGGGCGATCGGTGTTCCGTCGGTGCAGACGGTCGCGCCGGCCGACGGCGTGGCGTCGCCGGGTACGGCGGTGGGGTCGCCGGGCAGGGCCTCCTGCTCGTCAGGCGAGTCGGATTCCGTCGGCTCGTCGAGGGGACTCGATGTCGGGGGCGTGTCGGTGTAGTCGTAGTCATCGATTGCGTTGCCGAAGCCGATGAACGTGAGCGTGTAGATGATGATGAAGATGACGCTCACGATGAACGCGACAGCCGAGACGATCGTTCCCGTCAGGGCCAATCCCCGCGAACCGAACTTCTTGAACAGGGCGATGAGGCCGAAGACCAGACCCGCGATCGCGCCGAACACGGTGACGTAATTGAGGACCGGCACCGCGGAGGCGAGCAGGGCCAGGCCACCGAGCACGATGCTCAGGATGCCCATCCAGGCGCCCGTGCCGCGCGGCGGAATCTGGCCCGGCGCGTAGGGAGTCGTGTAGGGGAGTTGGCCCGAGGGCGGGCCGCCGGCCGTCGACGGGCTCGATCCGTACTGCGATCCGTACGAGGGCGTCGGTGCCGACGGGCCGCCGGATGCCGGGGTTCCGTAGACGGGCGGCGCCCCATAGGACGGTGCGGCCGTCGGCGCGCCGGTGCTCGGCGGGCCGTAGCTGGGCGCGCTGGGTGCAGACGGCGCACTGGGCGGCGTGGGCGGGGTCTGGATGGGCGGCAGCGACGAGGATGCCGGGGGCAGTGGAGCCGTCGGCGGTGCGAAAGTGGGCGCGGGCGGCGCGGCGGGCGGCGCCGGCGTTGTTGGAGGCGCGGGCGTTGTTGGAGGCGCGGGAGGCGCGGGCGGAGCTCCTGGCGTCGTCGGAGCAGGAGGGCCTGACGGGAACGGCGGCGTGCTCGGCGCGCGGGGAGACGTCAACTCGGGAGACGTCGGCTCCGGCGCCGACGGCTCAACCGGCGTCGCGGGGAGGTTCTCGGTGGACTCGGGCTCGGAAGGCTCGGAAGGCTCGGAAGGCTCGCGGGGATCGGACATGAGTCGATTCTGCCAGAGGTAGCCACGGGGATCGAGGATCGGGCGCACTCGACGCTGTGACGACTCGATGGTCGATCACAGGTGAATGTGGCACGATACCCGTTATCCCTCGCGCGAGATTCGACCCATCTGACCGTGCGAAGAGGGGTTCGGCAGACGGGAGGACGAGATGGCAGAGTCCACCAGACGGCGCAACAGACGGGGCGATACGCCCGATGCACCGACCGCCCGGCGCGCCCGATCGGGTGCAACGGCCGCCGGAGACGACTCGTTCCGCCGCGGCTTCGCCAGCCTCACGCAGCTCGCCCTCTCGGGAGTTCAGATCACCGCCTGCGCTCTCGACGTGAAGAGCGGTCGACTGCTCTTCTCGGTCGACGACCACCTCTCCGTCCCCACCGCCTCCATCGGCAAGGTCCTTCTTCTCATCGAGGTCGCCGCCCGCCTGAGCGCCGGCGACAAGACGGCCCACGGCATCCTGAATCGCACGGCCCAAGATTCTGTGGCCGATTCGGGTCTCTGGCAGCACCTGCAGGTGCCGGCGCTGCCGGTCGGCGACCTCGCCGCCCTCGTCGGAGCCGCCAGCGACAACCTGGCCACCAACGTGCTCATTCGCCGCATCGGGCTCGACGCCGTGCGCGCCCGCGGCGAAGCGCTCGGCCTCACCCGCACATTTTTGCTCGACACGGTGCGCGATTACCGCGGGCCGGATGACGCGCCCCAGCTCTCCGTGGGCTCGGCCCGCGAGCTGGCCACCCTGTTCGCCGGCCTCTCGCGCGGAGAGATCGTGAACGTCGCCACGAGCCAGCAGGTCATGGAGTGGCTGGGCCTCGGAGCCGACCTGTCGATGGTCGCGAGTGCGTTCGGCCTCGATCCGCTGTCGCACCGCACGAGTGACCACGGGCTGCTGCTCACGAACAAGACGGGAACCGACGTGGGCGTGCGCAGCGAGGCGGGCGTGCTGCGCGGTCCGAGCGGATCGGTGGCCTATGCCGTCACGATGCGCTTCAACGACACCGACCTCACGGGCAGGCTGGCCGTGCTCGAGGGCATGCGCACGCTCGGCACCGACATCTTGGAGTACGTCTTCTAGCTGGCACTGTAGCCCCTCGTGATTGTGCCCGAATACCTCTGTTCGGCACGTCTGCGCCCGCGCGAATGGAGGCATTCGGGCACAGAAGCCCGCGCCGAGCCGGGCTGCATCCTGTTCGAGGTGACACGCACAGGTGATGCGCTCGTGTGGCTGGTCGACGAGGTGGAGGGGCTCTAAGTCCCAGTGATTGTGCCCGAATGCCTCCATTCCGCGACAGGGAGTCTGCCCGAATGGAGGTATTCGGGCACACACCCGCGAGTTCGGGCGGTGCCCGGCGGTCAGCGCACAGGAGGCGCGATCAGCGCAGTGTTTCCAGGGCCCAGGCCGCGGCATCCAGAGACCGGATCGCGGCGATTGTCGCGCCGATCGCCGGCACGCCCGCCGAACCCTGCGCCGTGACCAGGTGCACCGTGCGGAAGTCGGCGGCGGCCGGTCGCCGGGTTGTGACTCCGGCGGGCAGCGGCGTGGTCGCAAGCGCCAACGACGGAAGCAGCGCCACGCCGAGCCCCGCCGCGACCATGGCCAGCACGGCCTGCACGTTGTCGGTCTCGTAGCCGAGAGCGGGGGTGAATCCGGATGCCTCGCACAGCTCGACGAGGTGCCCGCGGCACCGCGGGCAGCCGGCGATCCAGCCCTCGTCGGCGAGACTCGCCAGCTCGATCGGGCCGTTTCCCAGGCCTGGCGCATCCACAACCACGAGCAGCATCTGCTCGCGCCAGAGCGGCAGGGTGGCGAGCCCCGACGCGCTCGCCCGGTGCGGGTCGTCGGGGTCGCCCGGATAGCTGAAGGTGAGGGCGATGTCGGCCGCGTGGTCGCGAACGGCCTGCACCGCCTCGGGCGGCTCGGCCTCGAGGTAGCTGAAGCGCACGCCCGGATGCCGCCGCGTGATGTCGCCGAGCAGCCGCGGCACGACGGTCGACGACGCCGACGGAAAGGCGGCGATGCGCACCAGTCCGGAGCGAAGCCCCGAGAGCTCGGCCAGCTCGTCAGCCGCGGAGTCGATGGCGCGCAGCACCGTGGCGGCATGCCGGGCGAGCACCTCGCCGGCCTCGGTGAGCTCGACGCCGCGGGCGACCCGAGTGAGAACGGGCATGCCGAGCTTCTCTTCGAGGCGCTTGATGCTCTGGCTGAGCGCAGGCTGGCTGTAGCCGAGAGATGTGGCGGCCGCGGTGATCGATCCGCGGTCGGCGACGGCCCTGATCACGCGCAGGGTCTGCGAGTCGAGGTCGGCCGCCAGGGTCGATCGAGCGGGCGGAGTCAGCGCCATGAACCGAGCATAACCGACGCTTATGCGAACGATCTATAACTTGCCGTTGTCCAATAGCTCGGCCCGGTCGACGATGGATGCATGACAACACTCGTCGAGGCCCGTGCCCAGTTCTCCGGTGGCCGGCGCTACCTCGGCGCCTGTTCGCTCGGCCTCGCCGGCAGCGCGACGCTCGAGGCCATGCGGGCCGACCAGGCGGACTGGGCCGCGGGACGCTGCTCGCCGGCGAAGTACGACGCCGTGATCGACCGCACCCGCGCATCCTTCGCCCGACTCATGGGCGTCGACGCGGGCCGCGTCGCGGTCGGATCGCAGACCTCCGCCATGGTCAGCGTGCTGGCCGCCGCGGTTCCCGCCGGCGCCGAGGTGCTCTGCGTCGACGGCGACTTCAGCTCGATGGTGTTCCCCTTCGTGGTGGCCGAGGGCCGGGGCGTCGTGGTGCGGCACGTCGCGCTCGAGGCGCTCGCGGCATCCATCACCCCGGCCACCTATCTCGTGGCGTTCTCGCTCGTGCAGTCGTCGTCGGGCTGGCTCGCCGATGTCGACGCGATCGTGGCGGCGGCGCGCACGAACGGCGCCTTCACCCTGTGCGACACGACGCAGGCGGCGGGCGCGATGCCGGTCGACGCGACGCTCTACGACGCCACGGTCTGCCACGCCTACAAGTGGCTGTGCGCCCCGCGCGGAGCCGCGTTCATGACCCTGGCCGAGGGGTACCAGCAGACGCTCGCCCCGATCCAGGCCAATTGGTACGCGGGTGACGAGATCTGGGCATCCTGCTATGGGCCGACGATGGCCCTGGCGCCAGACGCCCGCAGCTTCGACGTGTCGCCCGCCTGGCCCGTGTGGGTGGGCGCCGAACCCGCCATCGAGCTCTTCGCGTCGCTCGATCTCGCCGAGGTGCACGCGCACAACGTCGCTCTCGGCGACGCGCTGTGCGACGGCCTCGGCATTGTGCGGCGTGGCCAGGCGATCGTCACGTGGCCGGATGCCGATGGCCGGCAGCTCGAGGCGTTGGTCGCCGCCGGCATCGTGGCGTCGGGCCGTGCCGGGCGCGCGCGGGTGGCTTTTCACCTGTGGAACGACGAACGCGACGTGGCCGACGTGCTCGCCGCGCTCAGCGAGGCCGCCTGAGCCTGTCGAAGGGCATCCATCCGTCAGTTAACGCTCGTAAACCAGCTGATACGAGCATCAACTGACTAATGGATCGCGCTAGCCGTCGACCCGGCGCCGAATGTGCACGATCGCGGCGCACACGACCCACCCCAGCACGGTGCCTGTCGTATTGGTGATGACATCGTTGATATCGGCGGTGCGCCCGACCTGCGCGAGATACTGGCTCAGCTCGATGCCCGCAGACAGCAGCAGGCCGGTGAGCAGGGCGACAGAGAAGCGGATGCCGGCGGCCCCGAGCAGCAGTCCGAGCGGAATGAACACGCCCACGTTCAGAACCGCGTCGATCACCGCGCCCGGCCCCCCGAACCGCAGCGGAACGAGGTTGAGCAGCGCGCCGCTTCCCGACCGGGCGCGTAGCGTCATGAACAGAACGCTGGCCAGCCAGCAGACCAGGACGACCGCGATGGCGACGCTACCGTGGCGCCTCGCAGAGCCGCGTGAGTCCCGCGCAGAGTCGCCCGGGCCGCGCGCCGAGCCGCGTGAGCCCCGCGCCGCGCCGCGTGAGCCCCGCGCCGCGAAGACGATTCCCGCTACGGACGTGGCGGCGAGCAGCGCCGCGAACGCGAGCTCGAACGAGAAGCGGATCACGCT
>NZ_CAXVWM010000173.1:0-5491 GCF_964263775.1 Agreia sp.
CTTCGGGGCGAAGTCGGGCGCAGAGGCGGGCGCAGAGGCGGCGCCCGCATCTCCCCCAGCGCCCCGCACCCCCGCGCCCCGCGATGTCGTGCTGCGCGTGCGCGGCGGGGTACTGCAGTTCGGGGAGCGCATGCTCTGGCATGACCTCGACTTCGACGTGCGCGCCGGCGAGTTCATCGCCGTGCTCGGAGCCAACGGATCGGGCAAGTCGAGCCTGCTCAAAGTCATCCTGGGCCAGCAGTCGCTCAGTTCCGGAACAATGTCTTTCGAGGGCGAGCCCGTCACCCGGGGCAACCGACGCATCGGGTACATTCCGCAGCAGAAGCTCGCCGACGAGGGGGCTCCCCTGCGCGGTCGCGATCTCGTCGCCCTCGGAGTGGACGGGCACCGCTTCGGGCTGCCTCTGCCCCGGGCCGCGCGGCGCCGCGAGGTCGACGCCCTGCTCGATTCCGTCGGCGCATCCGAGTACGCGAATGTGGCCGTGTCGACCCTCTCGGGTGGCGAGCAGCAGCGGCTGCGGGTCGGCCAGGCGCTCGCGGGCGACCCGCGCCTGCTGCTCTGCGACGAACCCCTGCTCTCGCTCGACCTCGCCCACCAGCGCGCGGTCTCCGAACTCATCGACGCGCATCGCCGGCAGCGCGACCTCGGGGTGCTCTTCGTCACCCACGACATCAACCCCGTGCTCGACATGGTCGACCGCGTGCTCTATCTCGCCGGCGGATCCTTCCGCATCGGCACTCCCGACGAGGTGCTGCGCAGCGAGGTGCTCTCCGAGCTCTACGGCTCGCCCGTCGACGTCATCCGCACCCGCGGCCGCGTCATCGTGGTGGGGGTGCCCGATGCCCAGCACGGGCACGACGGCCACGTGCATCACGACGACGGCCACGTGCATCCGGATGCCGGCCACGGGCATCACGATGCCGGCACGACCGGCTCGCTCACCGCCCTGCGCGACGGGTCGCGGCGGTGAACGGCGTCGACTGGGCCGAGCTGTGGTCGCAGGTCTTCAACTTCGCCGACTACGGCGAGCTGCTCGCGCTGCTGCACAACTCGATCATTGCGGGCGCCGTGCTCGGCGTCGTGGGCGGCCTCATCGGCGTGTTCGTGATGTCACGCGACATGGCGTTCGCGGTGCACGGCATCAGCGAGCTGTCGTTCGCGGGAGCATCCGCCGGGCTGCTCTTCGGCGTCGGGGTCGTGGAGGGGTCGATCGTCGGATCGATCGCCGCCGCCTTGATCATCGGCTTCCTCGGAGCCAAGTCGCGCGATCGCAATTCGATCATCGCCGTGCTGATGCCTTTCGGGCTCGGCCTCGGCATCCTGTGTCTCGCCCTGTACCCGGGCCGCAGCGCCAACAAATTCGGGCTGCTCACGGGCCAGATCGTGGCCGTCGACGACCCGCGGCTCAACTCGCTCATCGCCATCTCGATCGTCGTCGTCGTGGGGCTGCTCATCGTGTGGCGCCCGCTGACTTTCGCGAGCGTCGACGCCGATGTCGCGTCGGCGCGGGGTGTGCCCGTGCGCGCGCTGTCGATCGTCTTCATGGTTCTGCTCGGGCTCGCCGTCGCCGTGTCGGTGCAGGTCGTCGGATCGCTGCTGGTGCTCTCGATCCTGGTGACTCCGGCCGCCGCGGCCCTGCGGGTGTCGTCGTCGCCGATTGTCGTTCCCCTTCTCAGCATGCTGTTCGCGGTGCTGTCGCTCGTGGGTGGAATTCTGCTCGCGCTCGGCGGATCGGTGCCGATCAGCCCCTACGTGACCACGATCTCGTTCGTCATCTACGTGGTCTGCCGCGTCGTCGCCGCGTCGCGTGCGCGACGGGGCGTCTCGGATCGCCGCGTGTCGGCTCGACGGCCGGTGGCCCTGGATGCCTAGGCGAACCACAGCGACAGCGGTTACGGTTGAGGGGATTTCGGCCACGCGTGGCCTCGGAGGTGGAACATGGTCGTGAAGCGCAATACCTGGCAGCGTGAGGCGGTGCGCGCCGCACTCGGCACCCAGGTGGGGTTCGTCAGCGCGCAGGGCCTGCATTCGAACCTGCACTCCACGGGGTCGCACATCGGCCTGGCCACCGTCTACCGCGCGCTCGCCGACCTCGCCAACGAGGGCGAGGCCGACTCGCTGCAGTCACCGGAGGGCGAAAGCCTCTACCGGGCGTGCAGCACAGGGCACCACCACCATCTGATCTGCCGCAGCTGCGGCCTCACGGTCGAGATCGAGGCCGACGAGGTCGAGTCGTGGGCGCGGCGCACCGCGGCTCTGCACGGATTCTCGCGGCCCGAGCACGTGGTCGACATCTTCGGCTTCTGCAGCTCCTGCGTGCCGACGCCCGCGGGCTGAGCGCCGCGCGCCTCCCGCGACGGCGTGCGTCCGCGGCGGCGTGCCTCGTCGCGGCTCTCGTGGCAACTTTTCAGAGGGGCCCGAGCACGTCGCTCACCTCTGCACGCAGGTCGAGACTGTCGAGCACAGTGAGTAGCTGCCGCTCCTCATAGCCGAAGTGGCTCTCCATGATGGCGGCCACGCCCTCAAGGTGGCGGTCGAGTTCCGCCGTCGACGCGGACCGGTCGACTGCGGCCCTGAGACCGCCGAGCAGGTGACCGATCATCGAGTGGTCCCGCTCGAGCGCGCGCAGCACGGGCGACAGCTGTGGGTGCGCCTGTTCGATCGCGGGAAACAGGGCGCGATCCTCACCTCGATGGTGAGCGTCGAGTGCGGCGCAGAAGCCGTGGCAGAAGATGAGCAGGTCACGACTGGCCTCTTCTGCAGAGCCGCCGTCGCGCACGGCCTCGCGAGTCACGCACAGCGCAGCGCGAATGCGCTCGTGCACAGTGCGTAGTTCTCTGCTCCAGGCGATGAGCCTGGTCGTGTCGCGCTCAGTCACGCGACGAGGAAGGGGGCGATGAGAGCATCAACGATCCTTCAGTCCGGCGCCTCCATGCCTGACACGGACTGTCACCAGCACGCGACGCTGCCGCAATCATAAGGCGAAAGTGTCGTACGGTTGCGCCTCGCGGGCGCGTCGTTTACAGTTGGTAGCTGGTCGAGCGGCTTCTCCGCTCGCATGTACACCACTCCCTGCACGATTCATTTGGGGCAGACGTGTGCCGACAAGCAATCTTGGGTAGAACGCGTGGGTGACTGCGTTTTTCTACGGTAAATAGGAGGAAACCATGGCAGCAACCTGCCAGGTGACCGGCGCCATTCCCGGCTTCGGACACAACATCTCGCACTCGCACCGTCGCACGAAGCGCCGGTTCGATCCGAACATCCAGAAGAAGACGTACTACGTTCCGTCGCTTCGTCGTAATGTGACCCTGCAGCTCAGCACCAAGGGCATCAAGGTCATCGACGCACGCGGCATCGAGAGCGTCGTCAAAGATCTTCTCGCCCGTGGGGAGAAAATCTAATGGCCAAGTCACAAGACGTCCGTCCGATCATCAAGCTGCGTTCGACCGCCGGCACGGGTTACACCTATGTCACCAAGAAAAACCGCCGCAACAACCCCGACCGCCTCGTGCTCAAGAAGTACGACCCGGTCATCCGCCAGCACGTCGATTTCCGGGAGGAGAGGTAACACATGGCCAAGAAAAGCATGATCGCCAAGAACGAGAAGCGCAAAGTCATCGTCGCTCGCTACAACACGAAGCGCCTTGAGCTGAAGAAGGCCCTGGTCAGCCCGACGTCGACCGACGCCGAGCGCGAGGCCGCCCGCCTCGGCCTGCAGAAGCTGCCCAAGAACGCATCCCCTGTGCGCGTGCGCAGCCGTGACGCGGTCGACGGCCGCCCCCGCGGTGTTCTCACGAAGTTCGGCATCAGCCGTGTTCGCTTCCGTGACATGGCTCACCGCGGCGAACTTCCCGGCATCACGAAGAGCTCCTGGTAGTCCAGCAGTTCTGATCTGAGCATCCGAAAGGGGATGCCGACCTTCGGGCCGGCATCCCCTTTCTGCACCCGGCCCACCCTTCGCGGATGAGGACGCCACCTTTCGCGGATGAGGACGCCACCTATCGCGGATGAGGAAAAAACCGTCGACACGCCGTGGCGCACGCCGCCGAAATCGGCGAGTCGCGACTTTTTCCTCATCCGTGAAACGACCGGGAGGCGCGTGAATCCGCGCAATCCCGGCGATCTCTGATACATTCGTCACGGTCGAACAGACCAGACGTGTGGCCTATCCAAGGTTTCCACCGTTTCGTTTCGAGAGCTGCCTCGCGCAGCACAAGGTCCGAGGAGGACACCCATGGCTGATAAGTCACTCAACAAGACCGAGCTCGTCGCCCAGGTCGCTGCTGCATCGGGCCAGACGCAGTCCGCTGTCAACGAGGTTCTCGACGCCCTCTTCGCGACGCTCGCGGAGTCGGTCGGCAACGACGTCAAGGTCACCATCCCGGGATGGCTCGCCGTCGAGCGCACCTCGCGTGCAGCCCGCGCGGGACGCAACCCGCAGACGGGCGAGGCCATCCAGATCGCCGCCGGTCACTCGGTCAAGATCTCTGCTGGCTCGAAGCTCAAGGCTGCTGCCAAGTAGTCTTCCCAGACTTTTCTTCATCCTCAGGGGTGTCCACCTTCGGGCGGACACCCCTGAGGCGTTAACGACGTTGACTCTCGGGCCGTGACGTCGTCGAGTGGCGTCATGACGCCCATCCGAGACCGCAGGATGGGCACGACGCCGCCGCGCGTCGGCCGCGTGTGCCCGGTTCGTCCCGGAGGGGCGCAGCACCGGGCCCTCGGGAAGAACGCGTAAAGTTGTGAGGTGCCGAGAGTCGTTCGAACAGTGGGTCCCGCCGTGCTCCTCGCGGTCGGTTTCGTCATGCTGCTCGTCGGCTTGCGCCTCGCCGGTGGGGCGGATGCGCAATTGCTGCAAGATCCCGGCCCGGTCGTGCGCTACGGCATCCCGGTCACCAAGATGATCGTGAACCTCGGGGCCGCCGGCGTGCTGGGGACCCTGGTGCTGGCCATCTTCGCGCTCCGCTCCGACAAGCCCGAGTTCACCCGTGCCCTCGATGTGGCCGCCGGGTCTGCCGCCGTGCTCACCGTGGCCTCCGCCGCGACGGGCTTTCTCACCTTTCTGCAGCTCACGGTCAAGGCGGTGCGCTTCGACAACTCCTACGGAGAGCTGCTCGGCCAGTTCGTGACCCAGGTCGAGATCGGCGAGGCCTGGCTGACCACCACGCTGATCGCAGCGGCCGTCACGGTGCTCTGCTTCGCCGTGCGCAACCTCACCGCGCTCGTCTTCGTGGGCGTGCTCGCCGTGGCGATGCTCGTGCCCATGGCGCAGCAGGGACACGCCGCCGGAACGACCGGCCACGACGCCGCCATCACCGCGCTGGGACTGCACCTCGTGTTCGCGGCGATCTGGCTCGGCGGCCTTCTCGTGCTCGTGATCATCGCGCCGCAGCTCGACAACGACCGCATGCTGTCTGTGATCTCGCGCTATTCGAGCGTGGCGCTCGTCGCATTCATCGTGGTGGCGGCATCCGGTTATGTCAGCGCC
>NZ_CAXVWM010000174.1:0-11788 GCF_964263775.1 Agreia sp.
CGGCCGGTCGAACCTGGACGAGGTGGTCGGGGGCGTGATGATTGCCGCCCGCGATACGGCAGAAGAGCGAAAGCTTCCCTACATGGGCGCCCTGGTTGCGAACATTGCCTTATTGGCGAGCATCGACTTGTCGACTGCCAATTTGGTGATTGGTATGGCGGAACGACTGAGCTGGCCACAGTACGTGCTTCTCTCGATTGTCAGCCAGAAGGACACCCACCCACTGCCGGGGTCGTCGCTGTACGGCGGGGTCAGCGGGTGGTCGGCGTGGAGTCCGCATCGTTCGCTACATGAGTTGAAGACTGAAGATGTCGGCTTGATTCACGCCCCGATGCGGCACGGGGATCGGGGTCAGCCGATTTGGCCGACCGAACTTTCTGCGTCGGAGGTCACCCAGGCCGGCTCACTTCTGGCGCAAATGCTCGACCTGGATCAGATACCAGAAGTCGAGCTAGACGCGACGCTTGCGAACTTCGCAAGTGAGGTTCACGACCCGAGCCGCTAGCCGTTCGTTGGTCACGGCCACGCAATCTCTGTCCGGGTCAACGCTTCATACGGCATATTAGCGACGGTGGAGAGGTCTCGTTCCGTGCTCTATCCCCGTATGGGGGCTTGGCGCACTTTTCTGATGATCGGTAGCGTTTGGTTCATGTTGAAACCGAGGCTTGTTGCTTTGGGCCTGATTTTCGGATTGGCTCTGGCTGGTTGTAGTTCGATGTCAGGTGGCGTCGAACTCGACGACAACACGCGGCCCGGAATCGAACCCTACGAGCCGGCAGAAGAGCCAGGCTACGTCCCCGACGACAGTGAGATTCCGCAGCCCGAGATCATCTGGTCCTGTGATTATTCACCGACCATGAATGAAGACTGGCATGACGACGTGCTCTGCATCCGCGGCGGGGACCAGGACCGGCCGTACCTCCGAGAGGGCGACGATTTCATCACAGAGGACGAGATCATGGAGTCTGCACGCGAGTACGAAAACGCCCTCAACGGGTTCTAATTCCTGGGCGAGAGTGACTCTGTGCAATCAGATCCAAATGGTCGAGTGATGGTTCCGCGGTGATTCGAGATCCGTCGTGGGGAACTCGAAGATCGACGTCGTGCCTTTTACGTGCGTCGGCGGTCCTCTCCGAGAACCCGCAGGACGATTGGATAGCCCGGAGCCGCGCTGAGGACCGAGACAGGCCTCCAGGTAGTTCGCAATTACTCGTGAGGTGGGGACATTCCGGTTCTCGGCGGGAGTAGCGTTGCAGGGATGACGCGTCCCCCCATCGCCACAGTCGGTCAGCTCAAGGCCTCGAATCATGTGCAGAAGTCCCTTCGAGTCGAGATCCGCGACAATCTACTGTCCGCCCTCCGGGAGGGGCGCGATCCCTGGCCTGGACTGCACGGTTTCGAGGCCACGGTCATCCCGCAGCTTGAACGCGCCTTGATCGCCGGGCACGACATCGTGCTTCTCGGCGAACGTGGGCAGGGCAAGACCCGGCTTCTCAGAACTCTGGTCGGCCTGCTCGACGATTGGTCGCCGGTCATCGAGGGTTCAGAGCTGGGAGAGCACCCCTTCGAGCCCATCACCACCCAGAGCATCCGCCGCGCCCAACAGCTCGGCGACGAGCTGCCTGTCGCCTGGCGCTCGCGCGACGAGCGCTACGCCGAGAAGCTCGCGACTCCCGACACGAGCGTCGCCGACCTGATCGGCGACGTCGACCCGATGAAGGTGGCCGAGGGGCGCAGCCTGGGAGACCCGGAGACGATCCACTTCGGTCTGATACCTCGCAGCCACCGAGGGATCGTCGCCATCAACGAACTTCCCGATCTCGCCGAGCGAATCCAGGTTGCCATGCTGAACGTCATGGAGGAGCGGGACATTCAGATTCGCGGCTATGTGCTGCGGCTGCCTCTCGACGTGCTCGTGGTCGCCAGCGCGAACCCCGAGGACTACACGAACCGCGGCCGCATCATCACTCCGCTCAAAGACCGCTTCGGTGCCGAAATCCGCACGCACTATCCGCTCGAGCTGGCCGACGAGGTGTCGATCATCCGCCAGGAGTCCTATCTCGTGGCCGAGGTGCCCGACTATCTCGTCGAGATCCTCGCCCGCTTCACGCGTGCACTGCGCGAATCCCCATCGGTCGACCAGAGAAGCGGCGTGAGCGCCCGTTTCGCGATCGCGGGTGCCGAGACAGTCGCGGCGGCTGCCATCCATCGCGCCACTCGTCAGGGCGAACCGGATGCCGTGGCCCGCCCCGTAGACCTGGAGACGGCCGTCGACGTACTCGGTGGCAAGATCGAGTTCGAGTCGGGTGATGAGGGGCGCGAAGACGAGATCCTCGACCACCTGCTTCGTCGGGCCACGGCGGAGACCGTGAACACCTTCTTCCGAGGCCTCGACTTCTCGGCGCTCGTCGGCGCTGTCGAAGACGGCACGGTGGTCACGACCGGCGAACAGGTCTCGGCGCGCGAGTTCCTCGATGGGCTGCCCGTGCTCGGCGAATCCGATCTCTACGACCAGATCGGCGACCGCCTCAGCGCGCAGAGCGACGGACAGCGCGCGGGTGCGATCGAACTCGCGCTCGAAGGCCTCTTTCTCGATCGACGCATCAGCAAGGCAAGTGGCGGAGGCGAGACCATCTATGGCTAGGGCGAACCGCCGGCTCACCCGCGCGTCGCGCTACGGAAAGTATGCGGGCGGCCCCGATCCACTGGCGCCGCCTGTCGACGTGAAGGACGCGCTCGACGCGATCGGCCAGGACGTGATGGCGGGTTACTCGCCCGAGGCATCACTGCGCGAGCTGCTCCGTCGCGGAACCGGTGACCGACCCGGCCTCGACGACCTTGCGCGGCGCGTCGCCGAGCGCCGGAGAGAGCTCGCCACGAAGCACAACCTCGACGGGACCCTTCAGGAGGTGAAACGCCTGCTCGACAAGGCCGTTCTCGAGGAACGCAAGCAGTTGGCCCGTGATGTCGACCTCGATGACGACTCTCGTGCCCTCGCAGAGATGCAACTGGGGGGCCTGCCTCCGTCGGCGGCGGCCGCCGTGCGCGAATTGAACGACTACACGTGGCGCAGCACGGAGGCGCGGCAGGACTTCGAGCGCATCAAGGATCTGCTCGGACGCGAGCTGCTCGACGCGCGCTTCGCCGGAATGAAACGCGCGCTCGAAAACGCCGACGATGAAGACAGGGCGGCCATCGCCGCCATGCTCGCAGACCTCACACGTCTCCTCGATGCACATGCGTCAGGTGACGCAGACCACAAGCAGTTCGACGAATTCATGAGCACGCACGGCGAGTTTTTTCCCGAGAACCCCCGCACCATCGACGAACTCATCGACAGGCTGGCCGAGAGGGCGGCGGCGGCCGCTCGAATGCGCAACTCCCTGACCCAGGAGCAGCGCGACGAACTCGACGCACTCGCATCCCAAGCCTTCGGTTCGCCCGAGCTCATGTCGTCGCTCGCCCAACTCGACGGGCAGCTGCAGGCTCTGCGCCCCGGCGCCGACTGGCACGGTTCGGAGAGCATGACGGGATCGGAAGGCCTCGGCCTCGGCGACGGCACGGGTGTCTTTCAAGACATCGCCGAGCTCGACGAGTTGTCGGAGCAGCTTGCCCAGGGCTATGGGGGGTCGCGTCTCGACGATCTCGACCTCGACGCGCTCTCCCGCCAGCTCGGCGAAGACGCGTCGGTCGACGCGCGCACCCTCCAGCAACTCGAGAAGGCTCTGCGCGACTCGGGAACGATGAAACGCGCATCCGACGGAACACTGAAGATGACACCCAAGGCCATGAGGCTCCTCGGTCGTTCCCTGCTGCGCGACGTCGCGAAGCGCCTCTCGGGTCGCCAAGGCGACCGCGACGTGCGCCAAGCGGGTTCGGCGGGCGAGTTGTCGGGCGCGACCCGCGAGTGGTCGTTCGGCGACACAGAGCCGTGGGATGTCACGCGCACCATCACGAACGCCATTTTACGCACCGCGGGCGGCGGGCAGACGACCGGCAGAGGCGTTCGCATCGAGATCGGCGACGTGGAGGTGCAGGAGACGGAGGCCAGAACGCAGGCGTGCGTGGCCCTGCTGGTCGACACGTCGTTCTCGATGGCTATGGATGGCCGGTGGCTTCCGATGAAACGAACGGCCTTGGCGCTGCACACCCTCGTGACCAGCCGCTTTCGAGGCGACGACCTGCAGCTCATCGCGTTCGGGCGACAGGCGGAGGTCATGGAGATCGAGAAGCTCACGGGCCTGGAGGCCGAGTACGAGAAGGGCACGAATCTGCACCACGCCCTCCTCCTCGCGAATCGGCACTTCCGCAGGCATCCCAACGCCCAGCCCGTGCTGCTCATCGTCACCGACGGCGAACCGACGTCGCATCTCGAGTCGAGCGGCGAGGTGTTCTTCGACTACCCGCCGCATCCGTTGACTGTGGCGTATGCCATTCGAGAACTCGAGAATTCGATGCGACTCGGAGCGGCGACCACGTTCTTTCGTCTGGGCGACGATCCGGGGCTCGCCCGCTTCATCGACTCGATGGCGAAACGGGTCGGCGGGCACGTCGTCTCTCCAGAGCTCGACGACCTCGGCGCAGCCGTCGTGGACTCGTACCTGGGCTCACGCAGGCCGGAGACATCGTTCGGCTGGTGAATGCGCGCTCGTCGAGATCACTTCAGCAGGCGTGACAGAACTCTGTCGGCGAGCAGCTTGCCGCCGGTCTGGCAGCTCGGGCAGTACTCGAGCGTGCGATCTGCGAAGATGACCTGTCGCACGGTGTCGCCACAGACCGGGCATTCTTCACCCGCGCGCCCGTGTACCCGCATGGCAGTCTTCTTCTCGCGTTTCAGGTTCGACGCCGCGACGCCCTCAGATCTGCCGATCGCGCTCCGCAGAGTCTCGCGCACCGCGTCGTAGAGCTCGGATGCCTCGTCGGGGCTCATCGAGGCCGGCTTATACGGCGACATGTGGGCGGCGTGCAGAATCTCATCGGAGTAGGCATTGCCGATTCCCGCAATCAACGACTGGTCGCGCAAGACGCCCTTGATTTGAGTTCGACCGGCGGATGCGAGGATGGCGCTGAAGACGTCGAATGTGAATGACACGTCGAGCGGATCGGGTCCGAGCCGGACGATCTGCGGGATCTCCTCAACGCTCCGCACGATCCAGATGGCGACGCTCTTCTTCGTCCCCGCCTCCGTGACGTCGAAACCCGAGCCGTCGTCGAGAACCAGTCGTGCAGTGAGCGGCCCCGATGATGGCTTTGTTCGAGGTGGCGGCTCGCCCTCGCGCCAGCGGATCCACCCGGCACGGGCAAGATGCAGCACCAGATGCACGTCGCCGATGCCGAGGTCGAGGAACTTGCCGTGCCGATCGATCGATGTCACGACCTGATCGTTCAGGATCGAGACGGGAGGGTCGAACGTCTTGAGCGCGGCGAACGACACCAGGTCGAGTCTCGACACGGTTCGACCGAGCAGCCGTGCGCCCAGGTCGCTGACGAGCGCATGGATCTCGGGAAGTTCCGGCATGCATCCAGTCTCGCCTGTGCTTTCGGTATTCGTCTACGGCCCCGAACCGACCAAAAGATCGTCAGCGGAAGTCTCGAGATCGGGTGCGCGTCTGCAACCGCAATTCTTCGAACCGGTCGGCCACCAGGTTGATGATTCCCTCGGGCGAGCGTTCGAGGATTCCGCGCACGACGAGGGCGGGCGATTCGCGTGCCAGCCGCCGGTAGCGGTTCCAGACGCCGGTGCTCACAATGACGTTGAGCATGCCGGTCTCGTCTTCGAGATTCATGAAGATGATCCCTCCCGCGGTCTGTGGACGCTGCCGGTGCGTCACCGCGCCGCCCGCGAGAACACGCCGGCCGCTTTCTGCGCTCGCGAGACTCGAGATGGGTGACACCCCTCGCGTCGTGAGATCGGCGCGCGCCTGGCTGATCGGATGATCGTCGGGCGAGATGCCCGTCGACCAGATGTCGTAGGCCAGGCGTTCGGTCGAGGTCAGCACGGGCAGCAGCGGCGGCTGAACGCTGATCGACGAGCCCGCGAGCTGATCGGCGCGTTCTTTGGATGCCTCGCCGGCCTGCCAGAACGCCTGCCGTTGGCTGACGCCCAACGAATCGAATGCCCCGGCGGCAGCCAGGGCCTCGAGCTGCTCGGTCGACAGGCCCACGCGGCGCGACAGATCGGCGAGGTCGACGTAGTCGCCCGCGTCGGTTCGTTCGGCGACGATGCGTTGGGCCAGGTTCGCGCCGATGCCGGTGACGCCGGCGAGCCCGAGTCGCACTGCGAAGCCTCCGTCGCGCCGATGCGCAGCCGACAGGTCGGGCGCCGTGCGATCGAAGGAGCCGACCGGAGGCTGATCCGGGTCGCAGCACTCAGCCCGGGTGCCCAGGTGGGCGGGGTGCCCGGGGTCGGTCGCCTCGAGGGTGGCGTCGGCCAGAGACAGCTGGATGCTGGGTCGACGGACATCGACACCGTGCCGACGAGCGTCTGCCGTGAGGGTGAGGGGCGAGTAGAAGCCCATGGGTTGCGCTCGAAGGAGCGCCGCAAGAAAGGCCGCCGGATAGTGCAGCTTGAGCCAGGCGCTGGCGTACACGAGAAGGGCGAAGCTCAGCGCGTGGCTCTCGGCGAAGCCGAAGTTGGCGAATGCCTGGATGCGTGCGTAGATATCTTCGCTAGTCTCGATGTCGAGCCCGTTGCGGGCCATGCCCTCGAACAGAGTCGCCTTCAGCGACTCGATTCGCTCGACACCCCGCTTGGAGCCCATTGCGCGACGAAGCAGATCGGCGTCGGCGGGAGAGCATCCCCCGACGGCCATGGCCATCTGCATCAGCTGCTCCTGAAACAGTGGCACCCCGAGTGTGCGCTCGAGCACGGGTTCGAGCAGCGGATGGGGATAGGTCACCGCTTCTTCGCCGGTCTTTCGCCGAAGGTAGGGGTGCACGGCGCCGCCCTGAATCGGGCCGGGCCTGATGAGAGCGATCTCGATGACGAGGTCGTAGTAGCGGCGCGGGAGGAGCCTCGGGAGTGTTCCCATCTGGGCGCGACTCTCGACCTGGAAGACCCCGACGGCGTCGGCGCGGCACAGCATGTCGTAGACGCCGGCCTCCTCTTTCGGAATACGGTCGAGATCCCATACCTCGCCGGTGTGCTCGGCGACGAGGTCGAAGGTGTACTGCAGTGCGGCAAGGATGCCGAGACCGAGAAGATCGAACTTCACCAGACCCATCCAGGCGCAGTCGTCTTTGTCCCACTGCAGAACCGTGCGATTCTCCTTGCGGGCGTGTTCGATGGGAACGACCTCGCCCACGGGATTCTCGGTCAGCACCATGCCGCCCGAATGAATTCCCAAGTGTCGCGGCGCCTTCAGGAGTTGCTGGGCCAGGCCGGTGACGGCATCCGGAATGTCGTGATCATGGGTCTCATTCAGGCTGCCCCACCGTTCGATCTGCCGCGACCACGCGTCTTGTTGGCCCTGGCTGTAGCCGAGCGCTTTTGCCACGTCGCGCACGGCATTCTTGGGTCGGTAGCTGATGACATTGGCGACCTGGGCCGCGTTTCGTCGACCGTAACGCTCGTAGACGTACTGGATGACCTCTTCTCGCCGGTCGGAATCGAAGTCCACGTCGATGTCGGGCTCCTCTTCGCGAAGCGCCGACAGAAACCGCTCGAATGGCAGGCCCCGCGCGATCGAGTCGACGGCGGTGATTCCGAGCACGTAGCAGACAGCCGAGTTCGCCGCCGACCCCCTGCCCTGGCACAGGATGCCGCGCCCACGCGCGAAGCCCACGATGTCTTCGACGATGAGAAAGTAACCCGGAAAGTCTTTCTCCTCGATGACGCCGAGTTCCCGTTCAAGCCTCTCGTTCACGGCACGCGTTGCGTTCGGGTAACGCCTCTGGGCGCCCCGGCGCACGAGTTCGCGCAGCCAGCTGATGGCCGTGTGCCCGGCTGGAACATCGAGCTTGGGAAGGTTCGGGCGCGCCGAGCGCAGGGAGAACGACAGGTCGGCCGCAATATCGACCGTGCGCTCGACCGCGCCGGGATAGCGCGCGAATCGTGCGGCCATCTCGGCCCCGCTTCGCAGGTGGGCGCCGTTGGATGCCGGTAGCCAGCCGTCCATCTCGTCGAGGCTGCGGCGCGCCCGAATCGCCGCGAGGGCCGAGGCGAGTGGATGCGCCGCAGGAGTCGCGTAGTGCACGTTGTTCGTGGCGACGACGGGCACGCGGGCACGCCTCGCCAGGAGAGCCAGGGCATCGTTGCGGCTCGATGCGAGGGGGTCTCCGTGGTCGAAGAGTTCGACCACGACATTGTCGAGGCCGAAGAGCTCGATCAGGCTGTCGAGCTCACGTGCTGCCCCCGAGACACCTTCGCTTTCGAGCGCGCGTCTCACCGCGCCCTTACGGCATCCGGTCAACACGAGCCATGAATTCTGAGACGCCTGAGACAGGTCTTCGAGCGAATAGACCGGGTGGCCTTTCTCGGCGCCGGGCGAGAGCTGGGCGCTCGTGATGGCTCCGGCCAGGCGGTGATAGCCGACCTCCCTTCGGGCCAGCACGACGAGGTGATCGCCTTCAGGATCGGCTACCCCGTTCTGCGGGGCGCCGAGACCCAATGAGAGCTCAGCGCCTAAGACGGTCGCCAGGTCGAGCCTCTCGGCCGCCTCCGCCATTCGCACGATTCCGTAGAGACCGTCGTGGTCGGTGAGGCCGAGGCCGGTGAGGCCGAGGCGCACAGACTCTTCGACGAGCTGTTCGGGCGACGAAGCCCCGTCGAGAAAGCTGTAGTGGGAATGCGCGTGCAGCTCGGCGTACGGCACGACAGCGCCGGAGGGTCTATCGGCGCCGAGACTCGGTTCGTAGGGAGCGCGTTTGCGCGACCACGCCGGGCTGTCTCCACCGTCGGCCCCGCGCGGGCGGTCATCGCGCCTTGTGGTTCCCGAGGCGATGCGTTCGAATTCCGACCAGGGAATTGGAGGGTTGGTCCACTTCATGGCAGGTCTCGTTCAGTCATAGCGGGCCTCTGCAGTCCACGCGTGATCTTCGAGAATAAGAAGCCAGGCCATGCCCGCGGAATCAATCATCTGGAATCGATGTGCAGTGCGGCCCGCTACGGAGTCCCACCAGCGCTGCGTTACAGGCCAGGGTCCAGCCCACGACGAGATCTTCAGCGCCGGGGAAGGTTCGAGTGCGAGCCAGACCGGGGTGGAATTGGTCGCGCCGCGATCGTCGACGTCGATCGGTTCTCCCAATGAGCCCCGAACGTCGGCCCTGCGTGGGGTGGCGAACACCGTTGCAGGCGCGGGCGGCGGAATGCTGCCGGGCCAGGGCAGGCTGCGCCCTGACGGTGGGGGTTCGTCGCCCCAGGGAACGAGCACCTGTCTCTCGGACAGGAATCGGCCACCTGCCAGCGACGGCGTCGAGACGGTGCCGTGCCCGAGCAGACTATGCAACCTTGCAAGGGCATGGTGCACCCGCTCGTCGAGCGACGTTCCCCAGAGCCCCGCCTCATGATTCGTGCTTGAATCTACCCGCGCGGGAGTGATCTCGACGCGTTCGACGGGTGACTGCGGTGCCGCGGCAGCGCCGCCCGACCCCTGAATCTGCCATCGCACACGGTCGACGACGTCGGCTGCCGAGAAATGGTGCGGATGCGACCACTCGCGCTCGCTGCGATCGTCGGATTCGCTCGTGACCGTCACCCTAAGGGCTGTGCAGACCAGGCCGTTCTCGGCCAGCCGATCGATCATCGATTCACAGGATGCTCGAATTGCGAAAGCGATCTGGTCGACCCGGTCGAGTAAGGGTTCGAAGGCGATGTCGGCACCGAAGTCGGTCTCGGGCCCGTGCTCGGCTCCGGTGAGCCGGTCGCTTGCGGATGCGCGGGCGTGCGCACGCAACCCGGTCTCCCCGAATCGCGCGCCGACCGCGACCCGGTCGAGGGCGGCGAAGTCGCCGAGTCGATGAAGCCCTAGCCGGCGTAGAACTGGCACGAGCGAAGCGTCATCGAGCATAGAGATCGGCAGGGGAGCAAGGAACTGCCGAGTGGTGCCCGGCTCGATGATCTGAACCGGCACCGAATCCGTGGTTCTGGCCGCCGCCTGCTCGGCTCCGAATACGCTGTCCGCTATGCCGAGGCGCACAGAGACGGAGCCCTGGGCCAGAGCGTCTCGAATCGTCGAGGCGGCGTTCCGCTCACCGCCGTAGAACCGCGCCGGTCCTCTCGCCCGAATGGCGCACAATCCCGGGCGCAGAATGCGAACTCCGGGAACCAGTTCTTCGAGCGACGCGACCACGGGTTCGAAGGCGCGGGCATCGGCCTGCGCCTCGTAGGGCACGACGAGCACCTGCGGGCATCTGAGCTGCGCCTCCCGAACGGCAAGGCCCCGCTGCACGCCGGCGGCCCGGGCATCGGCCGAGCAGGCGAAGACAGCACCCTTCTGAATGAGCGCGATGGGCTGCTCGTCTGTCGCATGGAGGCTGCGCCGAGCGGCGATGATCGGCCAGTCGGGTAGCCAGATCACGATGACGCGCGCACGCGACACGGTCATCGGATCGCCCCTGCGGGAACACGCACCTGCGATCTGCGGGGTGCACCTGAACCCTGGCCCTGGCGCACCTCGAGCTCGAGGTGCCGCTCGGCGAGATGACCGTGACCCTCACCCAGACCCGTCCACGACGACGAGACGACGCGGATCTCTGACTCGGACTGCGGCCAGTCGCCGAGGACGAGCATCGTCGATCGTGTCTGTCTCAAGCGAGCAGTGAGTCGCGACGAGTCCGACGCGGTGACCCGCGCCGGAGCCCTGACGATCACCAGGCCGAGCACGTCGGCCATCGAGCCGACCGTCGACATCCACCGATCGCCCGGATCCGAGACCCAGACGACCCGGTCGAGGTCGATTCCCCAACCGGCGGCGGCTTCAAGCCCCAGGTCGGGAACGTCGAGCACGCCGCACCATTCGCCTTGCTGCGATGCGGCGGCGACGAGGGCCAGTGCAATCGAGGTGGAACCCGTGATCGAATACACGCTTCCGCGACGGAGGCCACGGCCGAGCATCCCGCGCATCATCGGCAGGAGGGGGAAGGTATCGTCGTCGAGTCGGGTCGACTGCATCGAGCTGATGCGCGCCTGCAGAGCCTGCCTCACCGAGGCGGGTGACTCGAACGCTGCGACCGAACTCATTCAGCAATGTTCGAACACGTGTTCGAATAAGTCAACCGCAGACAGGGTGTCGGTTAGGCGCTCGGCTTGGCAGAGGGCAGGATCGATACATCATGACCGTCACCCTGCCCGAGGCCGCCGACAGCGATGATGTCACCGTGCCGGGCGACGGGACAGAATCCGCCTCTCTCCTGTCTTTCCTGCCTGAGACGTTCGACGAAGACACGATTTTCGGTGCCTTCGAGACGTGGGCGAGCTCCCGGGGAATCACGCTGTATCCGGCCCAGGAAGAGGCGGTCATCGAGATCGTCTCCGGGGCGAACGTGATCCTCTCGACCCCGACGGGAACGGGCAAATCCCTGGTGGCCATCGGGGCCCACGCTGCGGCGATCGTGCGAGGTCAGCGCAGCTACTACACAGCGCCGATCAAGGCCCTCGTCAGCGAGAAGTTCTTCGCCCTCGTCGAGGTCTTCGGGGCCGAGAATGTGGGCATGGTCACGGGTGATTCGTCGGTGAATCCGGATGCGCCCGTCATCTGCTGCACGGCCGAGATCCTGGCGAACCTCGCCCTGCGCCACGGGGCCGACACCGACGTCGGCCAGGTCGTCATGGACGAGTTCCACTTCTACT